>CAJUOS010000039.1 GCA_910588075.1 uncultured Erysipelotrichaceae bacterium
ATTCCCCCTGATATTTTATAGCGACCTTCTAGGCTCACAATATTTTAATATACCATTATGAAAGGAGTTTTTATTATGAACAACAAAAAATTATTTATTTCTTTATTGACATGTATTTTTATTTTCTCTTCTATTTTTACAACTGTTATTAGTGTGAAAGCTGAATCAGAAGAATTAACTGTTTCTACTCTTAATGGTGAAATGGTTGAAGAAGATGATATTGATGATAACAAAATTTGTATAGTAGACATCGATGATGAAGATACACCTTTAGCTGTTGGAGATAGTGGAACAGCTAAAAATCTTAATTCTGATCAACTTGATGAAATTCAAGACAATTTAATTAATTCTATTAATGATACAAGAAAGTCAAAAGCTAAAAACAAAACAGTTTCTGAATTAGTTACATTAGAAAAAACAGGAAATGTTCGTGCAGCAGAAATCAAAAAAAGATGGTCTCATACAAGACCAAATGGACAATCATGGGTAACTGTTTTAACAAAATATGGAATTAGCAAAAAGAATTTAAAAGCTGGAGAAAATTTAGCAAAAATCTCTTTAACAGCAAGATCACAATACAGTGAATCTCAAATTACACAATTATCAAATGTTATTCATGAAAGTCTTATGAATAGTCCAACACATAGAAAAGTCATCTTAAATCAAAATTATTCAAGAGTAGGAATTGGAATTTATTCAGAAGTAAAAAATGGAAGATTGACAATTTATGTTACTGAACATTTCAAAAATGCAGATAAAAAACAAAGTTCTGCTCAAAAAGTAAGTATATCAAAAACAACTGTAAAAGGGGTGCCAACAACTCAAGCATATACAGGAAAACAAATCAAACCAAGTGTAACTGTGAAATATAGTGGAAAAACATTAAAAAAAGGTACAGACTATACAGTAAGTTATGGTGCAAATAAATCAACAGGTAAAGCAACTGTTAAGATTACTGGAAAAGGTAATTATACAGGTAGTGTTACAAAAACATTCTACATTGTTCCAAAGAAAGTCACATTATCAACACTTAAAGCAACTACAAATAAATTAACAGTAAATTATAAAAAGGTAACAGGTGCAAGTGGATATCAAATAGCATATCAAAAGAGTGGAAGTCAAACATGGACATATACAACAGTATCAAGTCAAAGTGCATCAAAGACACTTACAAAATTAACAAGCAAAAAGAATTATAAAGTCAAAGTAAGAGCTTATAAAACAGTAAGTGGAAAGAAATACTATGGAGCATATAGTACTATAAAGACAATTACAATGAAATAATTATTTTCTTCCCTTTATAAAACCATTAACAAGAATATAATTTGTTGATGGTTTTTTATATAGATAAAATCATGAATATATTTTATAGAGGAATAGAGTAATTCATTACTTTTTTTTTGAACTGTGTTATAATAATGCATATATTATATTGTGAGGTAAATATATGTTAGTTAAAGAGATTATGGAAGCGACAAAAGGTCGTTTATTGAGTGGAAATTTAGATGATGATATTATTGGTTTTACTCAAGATACAAGAAAAATTAAAAAAGGGGATATGTATATTCCTTTAATAGGTGAGAAAAATGATGGACATGATTACATTGAACAGGCTTTTATAAATGGAGCATCTTCAATTATAACATCAAAAGAAGTTCAATATCCTCATAAGAATGTTATTTTAGTAGAAGATACATTAAAAGCAATGAGTGATATGGCTCATTATTTAAGAAAAAATAGAAATGTTAAAGTTGTTGGAATTACAGGAAGTGTGGGAAAAACAAGTACAAAAGATATGATTTATTCTGTTGTATCTACAAAATATAAAACATTAAAGACACTTGGAAATTATAATAATCATATAGGTTTACCCCTAACAATATTAAGATATTGTGATGAAGAAGTTATGATTTTAGAAATGGGAATGAATCATTTAGGAGAAATTGATCATTTAACAAAAATTGCTGAACCTGATATTGCTGCTATAACGAATGTAGGAACAGCACATATTGGAGAGTTAGGATCTAGGGAGAATATCTTAAAAGCAAAGATGGAGATTGTTCATGGATTAAAGAATCATGGAACATTGGTTATTAATGATGATAATGATATGTTGCACACAGTTGAGGCTGATGATTATTCGCTAATTAGAGTTGGAAAAAACAGTCAGTGTGATTTAAAAGCATATCATATTGATTTACAATTGGAAGAATCTTATTTTGATTTATGTTATCATGAACAGACTTATCATATTCATGTACCTGTATCTGGAGAACATTTTGTATATAATGCATTGATTGCAATTGGTGTGGGTCTATCTTTAGGCATTGATATAGAATTGTGTATTCAAGGGGTAGAGAATTTTGAATTAACAAAGAATAGAATGGATATTATTGAGTTAAAGAATAATATTAAAGTTATTGATGGAACATATAATGCTAATTTAGATTCAATGAAATCAAGTATAGATGTTTTATCACAATATCAAAATAGAAAAATAGCTATTCTTGCTGATATGTTAGAATTAGGTGAATATGAAAAAACACTACATGAAGAAGTAGGAAGTTATATTGTTGAAAAGAATATAGATGAATTGTTATGTGTTGGACAAGCAAGTCAATATATTGTTAAGAAAGCACAAGAATTAGGGTTATTACAAGCCTATCATTTTGAAGATAATCAAGAGCTTATTCAATATTTAAAAGAATTTATAGATGAAAATGATGTTTTATTAGTGAAGGGATCTAATGGAATGCATTTAAAAGATGTTGTTGAATATTTAAAGGAGAGATTATAAATGAAGAAGTTATTAGTTATATGTGGAGGTCAATCTAGTGAACATATTATTTCTAGAATGTCTTGTACTTCTGTTTTAGAAAATATTCATAAAGAGCTATATGAAATAACATTAGTAGGGATTGAAAAAGATGGAACATGGTTTCTTTTGAAACAAGGACAAAAAGATTTAACAAGTACTACATGGTTACAAGGTTCTCAAAAAGTAGAAGATATATATAGTTTATTAAAACAACACGATGTTGTTTTCCCTGTTTTACATGGATTGTATGGGGAAGATGGAACAGTTCAAGGCTTGTTAGAATTGGCAAATGTTCCTTATGTTGGTTGTAGAGTTCTTGCATCAAGTGTTTCAATGGATAAAATTTATACTAAGAAAATATTAGAGACTGTTGGTATTCCACAAGTAAAATCTCTTTATATTAAGAAACGATATGATGGAAAATTAGTTGTTGTAGATTCAAAGTTTAATGAGTCAACTGATATTATGACAATTGTTAAACAACAATTAGGTTTACCATGCTTTATTAAAGCCAGTCGTTCTGGATCAAGCGTTGGATGTTATCGTTGCGATAATGAAGAGGATCTTATGAATCAATTAAATGAAGCCTCTCAATATGATCGTCATATTGTTATTGAGGAATGTATAGATTGTATAGAATTAGAAACAGCAGTTTTAGGAAATGATGATCCAATTGTTTCACGTGTAGGACAAATTATGCCACATGGAGAATTTTATACATTTGAATCAAAATATGAAGATGCAGAAAGTAAAACATGTATACCTGCTCTAGTTGATGAACGCATACAAGAAGAAATAAGAAGTTATGCTTTAAAAGTATTTAAAGCAGTTGATGGACATGGATTATCTCGTGTAGATTTCTTTTTAGATAAAAAAACAAATAAGATTTACTTAAATGAAATAAATACAATGCCTGGTTTTACAAAGATTTCAATGTATCCACAACTCATAGCAGATTTAGGTATTTCATATAGTGATTTGATTGATCGATTAATTGAATTAGCTTTTGATAAATAAGATGCATTATAGGTGCATCTTTTATTTTTTTAATATAATATATAAAAAAAGACAACATAAATGCAATAATATTATTTTATTGAGCATTAATATTATGAAAGGGGAAATAATAAATGGATAATAAGACGATCGATCAACTATTATTAAAACTCTTTTCTGATGAAAAAGCATTTAAAGAATTTTATGAATATACACATACACTTGTATTTGCGTATATTATGAGTTTATTAAAAAACTATGATAATAGTAGAGATGTTATGCAAGAAGTATATATTAAGATTTATCAAGCAAGTCAAAATTATTATTCAATGCGAAAACCATTGGCTTGGATTTATACAATTGCAAGAAATGAATGCTATATGCAGATAAGAAGAGATAAATATACTGATGAATATCATGACAATATATCATTACCACAAAATACAGATCAAAATACACAAATGATTTTAGAAAATCTTTTTACTTTATTAAATGAAAAAGAAAGACAAGTGATTGTCATGCATTCTTTATGGGGATTTAAACACCATGAAATTGCTGAATTCCTTCAAATATCTATCTCAACATCACTCTCTTGTTATCATCGAGGTATGAAAAAAATGAAGAAAGAAATGGAGATTAAACTATGAATAAGTTATATAAAGCTTTTCAAACAATAACACCTAATGATTTTGAAAAAACAAACAAAGAAGCTCAAATAAGAAATAATGAAACAAATATTTATGTAGAAATTCCTAAAAAAAGAAAAGATTATAAATTAAGTCTTATAGGATTGATATGTATTATTTGTATAGGGTTCTCTTTTATATTAAAAAATAATTCAACTGTTTTTGCAACAGTAGGCATTGATGTTAATCCAAGTGTAGAATTAAATATTAATGCTAAAGAAGAAATTGTAGAAGTTATTACACACAATGAAGCTGGACAAAAGATTGTAGGAGATATGAAATTAGAAGGAAGTCATATTGATGTTGGCATGAATGCTTTAATAGGTTCAATGCTTAAAGAGGGATATATTAATGAATTAAAAAATTCTTTATTGATTTCTGTTACTGGAAATAATAAAGAAGAAAATGAGAAAATGAGAAAAAGAATATCTCAAGATATTGATGAATTATTGAAAGGAAATCATATTCAAGGAGCTATTATCTCTCAATCATTGGATAAATCTAATGATTTAGAATCATTAGCTCAAAAATACCATATTTCTGTTGGGAAAGCAGAGATTATCCAACAATTAATGAAACAAAATTCAAAATATACATTTGAAAGTTTAAAAGATTTAACAGTAAATGATTTAAATATTTTATTAACTAATAATAAAGTTGTTGATATTCGTGTTGATGGGGAAGTAAGTACAAAAAGTTATATAGATCAAGAAAAAGTTAAACAAATCATTCAAGAAGATTCACAAATAAAGCAACCCACTTATCAAAAAATTGAATTAGATTGTGATGATGGTTATATGGTATATGAGGTAGAATTCACTTATAATGGAAATGAATATGAATATGAATTAGATGCAAAAGATGGGAAAATTCTCAAAAAAGAAATTGAGAAAAAGACATTAGAACATCATCAAGATAATCATACATCACAACATATTTCTCAATCTCAAGCTAGAACAATAGCAATGAATCATGCAAAAGTTAGTGAGGTTTCCAATTATAAAATTGAAAAAGATAATGATGATGGTGTATGGCAATATGAAATTGAATTTGTTAGTGGAAAAAACAAGTATGAGTATACTATTGATGCAATAAGTGGAAAAGTTTTAGATTATGAAATTGAAAAAATCAAATCAGTAAAAATAACACATGAACAAGCAAAACAAAAAGCATTAAAACATGCTGGACTTTCACAACAACAAACTAGAGATATGGAAATAGAATTAGAAGATTATTATTATGAGGTTTCTTTTGAAACATCATCTTATGAATATGAGTATAAAATTGATGTGGAAACAGGCAAAATTATTGATTATGAAAAAGAACAAAATGATTAAATTTCTAAGCTCATTTTTAAATTATTGCTGTTTTTTCTAAAAAGTTAGAGATAATGGATTAAATGATATAAATTTACTAAAAATCTAAAAAAATGAAAGAATGTTTTTTAAAATTCAAATTTTAAAAAAGAAAAAGAAAAAATAGTGTTGACTATAAATGTGAAAAGCGTTATTATATATCCAACAACCCTATAAAAAATACAAAGATAGGAAATAGTAGATAATGGTATGAAATATAGAGAAGTTCTGGATGGTGGAAAGAACTATGAAAACATTGTTGAACTCGTCCTTGAGTGGAGCACTGAAACATTAGGAGTAAGCTGCTACGGAACTTGCGACCGTTATCACGCTAGAGTATGTACCTAAGATAAGGCGTACTTGATAAGGTTATTACTGTGAAGTAATAATAAAAATGAGGTGGAACCACGAAGTCTATAACTCTCGTCCTCTATTGCGAACGATTTCGTAATTGAGCACGAGGTTTTTTATTATATAGGGAAAGGGAGGTAAAATCATGAATTATAAAAAGTATAAAAGATTTGAAACAATTAAATTAAAAGATCGTACATGGCCAGACAATGAAATTGAAAAAGCTCCAACATGGTGTTCAGTGGATTTAAGAGATGGAAATCAAGCTTTGATTACACCAATGAAAATTGAAGAAAAGGTTGAAATGTTTCAATTGCTTATTGATTTAGGTTTTAAAGAAATAGAAGTTGGCTTTCCTTCTTCTTCACAAATTGAATATGACTTTTTAAGACTATTAATTGATGAACATTTAATTCCAGATGATGTAACTGTTCAAGTTTTAACTCAAGCAAGAGAACATTTGATTAGAAGAACATTTGAATCATTAGAAGGATTAGATAAAGCTATTGTTCATATCTATAATTCAACATCAGTATTACAAAGAGATGTTGTTTTCAATAAAAGTAAAGATGAAATTAAAAAGATTGCTGTTGAAGGAACACAATTGGTTAAAGAATTATCTCAAGAATTTTCAGGAAAAGTTATTCTTGAATATTCACCTGAAAGTTTTACAGGAACTGAAGTTGATTATGCTTTAGATGTATGTGAAGCAGTCATGGATACTTGGGGTGCTTCTCAAGATAATAAAGTGATTATTAATTTACCATCAACAGTGGAAATGGATACACCAAATGTATATGCTGATCAAATTGAGTGGATGTGCAAGAATTTTAAAGATCGAGAAAGAGTTATTGTTAGTGTTCATCCACATAATGATAGAGGATGTGGTGTGGCAACAACTGAATTAGCTTTATTAGCGGGAGCAGATAGAGTAGAAGGTACACTATTCGGTAATGGAGAAAGAACAGGAAATGTTGATATTGTAACACTTGCATTAAATATGTTTACACATGGAATTGATCCACAACTTGAGTTAAGTCAAATGAATCAAATCAAACATATTTATGAAAAATGTACAAAGATGGAAGTTCCACCACGTCAACCATATGCTGGACAACTTGTCTTTACAGCATTTTCTGGTAGTCATCAAGATGCTATTAATAAAGGAATGTATGCTTATCATCAAAGAGGTGAAGGAATTTGGCAAGTTCCATATTTACCAATTGATCCAGCAGATTTAAACAGACAATATGAACCTATTGTTCGTATCAATTCTCAATCTGGTAAAGGTGGAGTGGCTTATGTGATGGATACAGTATTTGGATATCATTTACCAAAAGCATTACAAGCAGATTTTGCTAAAGCTATTCAAAATATTAGTGAAATTGAAGGAGAGGTTTCTCCTGAAAGAATATATGATACATTTAAGAAAGAATATATTGATATAGAAGAACCATATAAATTTATTAGACAAAAGTTAATTGATATAAGTGATGAAGGTGAATATGAAAGACGTGCAGAAGTAACAATCGAAGATCGAGGAGAAGTCAAAACACTTATTGGATATGGAAATGGACCTATTGATGCTGTTAAAGATGCCATTAATTCTAATGAAGACTTCTTATATACACATTTATTAGATTATAGTGAACATGCATTAACATCAGGATCATCAGCTAAAGCTGCTGCTTATGTCCAACTTCGTCCTAAAGGTAGTGCAATATGTGAATTTGGTGTTGGGGTTCATCCGAATATTACAACTGCCACAATTAAAGCAATGATTTCAGCAATGAATCGTATTCATAAAAATATGAAAAAGGAAGGATAAAATATGGAAGAATTAACGCTTTCAATTCTTGTACGTAATAGTTCAGGAGTTTTAACTCGTGTTAGTAGTTTGTTTGCAAGAAGAGGATATAACATTGATAGTTTAACGGTGGGACCAACAAATAATCCAGAAATATCTCGTATGACAGTTGTTGCTCAAGGAGATCAAAGAATTTTAGAACAAATTGAAAAACAACTCAGAAAACTTGAAGATGTTATAGAAATATTTGCATTACCACGTTCATCATCTGTATATCGTGAATTGGTATTGGTAAAAGTTGAATCTAATGCTTCAACAAGAGCAGACATTGTTTCTATTGTTGATATATTTAGAGCTAAAATTGTAGATGTTTCACCAGATTCAATGGTTATTGAGGTTACTGGTGATCATGGAAAAGTCAATGGGTTATTGACAATGTTAGATGGTTTCAATATTGTTGAGATTGTTCGTACTGGGATGGCTGGTATTGCAAGAGGTCTTAATGATTTGGATATAAAAAATAAAAAGGAAAATTAGGGGGTCAAAAAAATGGCAAAAATTTATTATGAATCAGACTGTGATTTATCTTTATTAGATGATAAGACAGTAGCAGTTATTGGGTATGGATCTCAAGGACATGCCCATGCGTTAAATTTAAAAGAATCAGGAGTTCATGTTATTATTGGTTTGTATGAAGGATCAAAATCATGGGCAAAAGCAGAAGAACAAGGTTTTGAAGTTTATACTTCAGCAGAAGCTGCTAAAAAAGCAGATATTATTATGATTTTAATTAATGATGAATTACAAGCAAAATTATATAAAGAATCAATTGAACCAAACTTAGAAGAAGGAAATATGTTAATGTTTGCTCATGGTTTCAATATTCATTTTGGACAAATTGTTCCACCAAAAAATGTTGATGTTACAATGGTTGCTCCAAAAGGACCAGGACATACAGTACGTAGTGAATATCAAGTAGGAAAAGGAGTTCCTTGTTTAGTAGCAGTAGAACAAGATGCAACTGGAAGAGCTCAAGATATTGCTTTAGCATATGCTTTAGGAATTGGTGGAGCAAGAGCAGGTGTTTTAGAAACAACATTTAGAACAGAAACAGAAACAGATTTATTTGGAGAACAAGCTGTATTATGTGGTGGAGTTTGCGCTTTAATGCAAGCTGGTTTTGAAACATTAGTTGAAGCTGGATATGATGAAAGAAATGCTTATTTTGAATGTATTCATGAAATGAAATTAATTGTTGATTTAATTTATCAGTCTGGATTTGAAGGAATGAGATATTCTATCTCTAATACTGCTGAATATGGTGATTATATTACAGGACCAAAAATTATTACTGATGAAACTAAGAAAGCAATGAAAAAGATTTTATCTGATATTCAAGATGGAACATTTGCTAAAGACTTTTTATTAGATATGTCTGCTGCTGGAGGACAAGCTCATTTTAAAGCAATGCGTAAATTAGCAGCTGAACATTCATCTGAAAAAGTTGGAAAAGAAATTAGAAAATTATATAGTTGGTCTGATGAAGATAAATTAATTAATAACTAATACACACACTTTGTGTGTGTTCAGTAAGGAGTGATATATACTCCTTAGTGATGACATACAAAGAGATAAAGGGGGAAATAAAAATGTCAATGACAATGACACAAAAGATATTAGCTGATCATGCTGGGTTAAATGAAGTTGTAGCAGGTCAACTTATTGAAGCAAAATTAGATGTTGTAATGGCTAATGATATTACAGGACCAATGGCTTTACCTATTTTTAAACAAATGGCAGATAAAGTTTTTGATAAGGATAAGGTTGTGTTAGTGCCTGATCATTTTACACCAAATAAAGATATCAAATCTGCAGAAAATTCAAAAGCAATTCAAGATTTTTCTAGAGAACAAGGTTTAACATATCATATGGTTCAAGGAAAATGTGGAGTAGAACATGCGATTTTACCTGAACGTGGAATTGTAGTAGCTGGTGAGTGTATTATTGGAGCTGATTCACATACATGTTCATATGGTGCATTAGGTGCATTTGGAACAGGTGTTGGAACAACTGATATTGCAACAGGGATGGCTATTGGAGAATTATGGTTTAAAGTTCCAAGTGCTATAAAGTTTGTTTTAAAAAATAAACCTCAAAAATATGTTAGTGGAAAAGATATTATTTTACATATCATTGGACAAATTGGCGTTGATGGTGCATTATATAAATCAATGGAGTTTGTAGGAGATGGTATTCAATATTTAACAATGGATGATCGTTTTACGATTTGTAATATGGCGATTGAAGCAGGGGCTAAGAATGGAATTTTTCCTGTAGATGAACAAACAATTGCATATATTGAAGAACATTCAAAAAAAGAATATAAAATTTATGAAGCTGATGAAGATGCTATTTATGATGAAATTATAGAAATAGATTTATCTCAGATTGTACCAACTGTTGCATTTCCTCATTTACCAGGTAATGCACATACTATGGATGAGATCAATCAGTTAGAAAAAATATATATTAATCAAGTTGTAATTGGCTCTTGTACAAATGGAAGAATGACTGATTTAAGAAAAGCAGCTACTATTCTTAAAGGAAAGACAGTTCATCCAGAAGTAAGAGTTATGGTTGTTCCTGCAACACAAAAAATATTTGTGCAATGTATTCAAGAAGGTTTAGCAGAAATATTTGTTGAAGCAGGTTGTGCATTTAATACACCAAGTTGTGGACCATGTATGGGTGGTCATATGGGTGTTATGGCAAAAGGTGAAAAATGTATTTCAACATCAAATCGTAATTTTGTGGGAAGAATGGGAGATACAGAATCATTAATTTATTTAGCATCTCCAGAAACAGCAGCAGCCAGTGCAATTGCTGGATATATTGCTGACCCAAGAAAGGTGGAAGAATAATGAAAGCCAATGGAAAAGTTTTGAAATATGGAGATAATGTTGATACAGATGTTATTATTCCTGCAAGATATTTAAACTCATTTGATGCTAAAGAATTAGCAAGTCATGCTATGGTTGATATTGATCCAACTTTTGTAGAAAGAGTTGAAATTGGAGATATCATGGTAGCTGGAAAGAACTTTGGGTGTGGTTCTTCAAGAGAACATGCACCTTTAGCCTTAAAAACAGCAGGTGTGAGTTGTGTAATTGCTAAATCTTTTGCAAGAATTTTTTATCGTAATTCTATTAATATTGGATTTGCTATTTTAGAATGTGAAGAAGCTGTTGATGATATTGATGAAGGTAATCAAGTTGAGATTGATTTTGATACAGGAACTATTTATAATAAAACAAAAAACAAAGAATATCATGCTCAACCATTTCCAGAATTTTTACAAAAAATGATTCAAGCAAATGGTTTAGTTAATTATGTGAATGAAAAGAAAGGATAATAGAAGTATGGAAAAAAATATTACAGTCATTAAAGGTGATGGAATTGGACCAGAAATTGTAGATGAAGCAATAAAAGTTTTAGATGCAGTTGCTAAAAAATATAACCATACTTTTATCTATACAGATATATTAATGGGTGGAGCATCTATTGATGTTCATGGAGTTCCATTAACTGATGAAGCCATTGAAATTGCTAAAAAAAGTGATGCTGTATTGTTAGGATCTATTGGTGGAGATACAACGACATCACCATGGTATCAATTAGAACCTGCTTTAAGACCAGAAGCAGGACTATTAAAAATGAGGAAGGCATTGAATTTATTTGCAAATTTAAGACCTGCTTATTTATATGATGAATTAAAAGGGGCTTGTCCTTTGAAAGAAGAAATCACTCAAGGTGGTTTTGATATGATGATTATGAGAGAATTAACTGGTGGTTTATACTTTGGTAAAAGAGAAACAAAAGAAGTCAATGGGGAGTTAGTTGCTCATGATAATTTGGAATATAGTGAATCAGAAATAAGAAGAATTGCTAAACGTGGCTTTGATATTGCAATGAAACGTCAAAAAAAAGTTGTGAGTGTTGATAAAGCGAATGTTTTAGATTCATCACGTTTATGGAGAAAGATTGTCAATGAGGTGGCTAAAGATTATCCTGAAGTGGAATTAGAGCATATGCTAGTAGATAATTGTGCTATGCAATTGGTTAAAAATCCTCAACAATTTGATGTCATTTTAACTGAAAATATGTTTGGTGATATTTTAAGTGATGAAGCAAGTATGATTACAGGATCTATTGGTATGTTATCAAGTGCTTCTTTAAGAGATGACCAATTTGGTATGTATGAACCAAGTCATGGAAGTGCACCAGATATTGCTGGAAAAAATATTGCTAATCCAATTGCAACAATTTTATCAGCAGCTATGATGCTTCGTTATTCTTTCGATATGGATAAAGAGGCAAGTGCTGTGGAAAAGGCAATTCAAAAAGTATTAAAAGATGGTTATCGTACTGTTGATATTATGTCTGATGGTCAAAAGGAAGTCAGTTGTTCAGTGATGGGTAACTTAATTGTAGAAAGATTATAGGGGGATAAATCATGAAAAGTGATAATGTAAAAAAGGGTGTTGAAAGAGCGCCACATAGATCATTGTTTAATGCTTTAGGAATGACAGAAGAAGAATTAAATAGACCACTTATAGGTGTTGTTAATTCTTATAATGAAATTGTTCCTGGACATATGAATTTGGATAAAATTGCAGAAGCTGTTAAAAAAGGAATTTATTTAGCTGGTGGAACACCAATTGAAGTTCCTGCTATTGCAGTTTGTGATGGAATTGCTATGAATCATACAGGAATGAAATATTCATTAGTAACAAGAGAATTAATTTGTGATAGTACAGAATGTTTAGCAAATGCTCATCAATTTGATGGTTTGGTTATGATTCCTAATTGTGATAAAAATGTACCTGGGTTACTTATGGCTGCAGCAAGATTGAATATTCCTACTATTTTTGTAAGTGGTGGACCAATGTTGGCAGGAAGAAGATTAGATGGAAAGCAAACATGTTTATCAACTTTATTTGAAGCAGTAGGGCAATTTAATGCAGGAAAGATGACAGAAGAAAAATTAAAAGAGTTTGAAGAAAAGGCATGTCCAACTTGTGGATCATGTTCTGGTATGTATACTGCAAATTCAATGAATTGCTTAACAGAAGTTTTAGGTATGGGATTAAAAGGAAATGGAACGATTCCTGCTGTTTATAGCGAAAGAATAAGGTTAGCTAAACATGCTGGTATGCAAATTATGAAATTGGTTGAAAAAGATATTAAACCAAGAGATATTATGAATGAAAAAGCTTTTTTAAATGCTTTAACTGTTGATATGGCTTTGGGTTGTTCAACAAATTCAATGTTACATTTACCTGCTATTGCTTATGAGGCAGGAGTAGAATTAGATTTAGAAGTAGCTAATGAAATTAGTCAAAAGGTTCCTAACCTTTGTCATTTAGCACCAGCAGGTGATACATTTATGGAAGACTTAAATGAAGCTGGTGGAGTTTATGCTGTGATGAATGAACTTGATAAGTTAGGTGTTTTACATACTGATGTTCTAACATGCACAACAAAAACATTAAAAGAAAATATAGAAGGATGTATAAATTTAGATACAAATATTATTCGTTCAGTTGATAATCCATATAGTCAAACAGGAGGAATTGCAGTTTTAAAAGGAAACTTAGCACCAGATAGTTGTGTTGTTAAACAAAGTGCTGTTGCTCCTGAAATGATGCAACATACTGGACCAGCAAGAGTATTTGATTGTGAAGAAGATGCAATTCATGCTATTCGAGCAGAAAAAATTAAAGCTGGAGATGTTGTTGTAATTCGCTATGAAGGTCCAAAAGGAGGACCAGGGATGAGAGAAATGTTATCTCCTACAAGTGAAATCGCAGGTATGGGATTAGATAAAGATGTTGCATTAATTACAGATGGACGTTTTTCTGGAGCAACTCGTGGGGCATCAATAGGACATGTTTCTCCTGAAGCTGCTGTTGGTGGACCAATTGCTTTTGTTAAAGAAGGAGATATGATTGAAATAGATATTCCTCATCATAAAATTAATGTATTAGTTGATGAAAAAGAATTCGAAGCACGTCAAAAAGATTTTAAACCTAAGGTTGCAGATGTTAAAGGTTACTTAAAGAAATATGCTTCTATGGTAACTTCTGCAAATACTGGAGCAGTTTTGAAAGTTAAAGATGAGTAAGGGAGGAAGAAAAATGGAAATGAAAGGATCAGATATTGTTGTTGAATGTTTACTTGAACAAGGTGTTGACACTGTGTTTGGGTATCCAGGAGGAACAATTCTTGAAGTCTATGATAGTTTATATAAATATCAAGATAAAATTAACCATGTCTTAACTTCTCATGAACAAGGAGCAACTCATGCTGCTGATGGTTATGCACGTGCAACAGGGAAAGTAGGAGTTTGTATGGCAACAAGTGGTCCAGGAGCAACAAATCTTGTTACTGGAATTGCAACTGCATATATGGATTCTATTCCACTTGTAGCAATTACTGCGAATGTTGCTGTACCTTTATTAGGAAAAGATAGCTTTCAAGAGATTGATATTACAGGTGTTACAATGCCAATTACAAAACATAATTTTATTGTTAAGAAGATTGAAGATTTAGCACCATCTATTCGTAAGGCATTTCAGATTGCTAAAGAAGGAAGACCAGGACCAGTTCTTGTTGATATTACAAAAGATGTTACAATAGGAAGTGGAGAATATAACAAACAAAAACCAGAAGAAATTGAAAGAAGAGATTATACTTATCCTACAGCTTCTATAAAAGAAGCGATTGAAATGATTGAAAAGAGTGAAAAACCATTTGTTTTTGTAGGTGGTGGAGTTATTGCAGCAAATGCTTCTGAAGAATTGAAGGAATTTGTTGAAAAAATAGATGCTCCTGTTACAGATAGTTTAATGGGTAAAGGTGCATACGATGGAACAAATCCAAGATATACAGGAATGTTGGGAATGCATGGTACAAAAACAAGTAATTTAGGTGTTTCTCAATGCGATTTGTTAATTGTTGTAGGAGCAAGATTTAGTGATCGTGTAACAGGAAATGCTCAAAAGTTTGCAAGACATGCAAAAATTATTCATATTGATGTAGATGCTGCTGAAATTAATAAAAATGTAGAAGTTGATTTAGGTATTGTTGGAGATGCTAAGAGTGTATTAAGTGCATTAAATCTTATGTTGAAACAACAAAATCATCCTCAATGGTTAAAGGAGATTCGTGCCTTAAAAGATCAATATCCACTAACATATAATCCAGATGTTTTAACAGGACCATATGTTATAGAACAAATTGAAGCATTAACTGATAATAATGCGATTATTTGTACAGAAGTAGGGCAAAATCAAATGTGGGCAGCCCAATATTATCATTATAAAAGACCAAGACAATTTATTTCAAGTGGTGGTTTAGGAACAATGGGTTATGGTTTAGGTGCTTCTATAGGAGCAAAATATGGAAAACCAGATCAATATGTTTTTAATATTGCTGGAGATGGTTGCTTTAGAATGAATCTTAATGAATTAGCAACTGCTTCACGTTATAATGTACCTATTATTCAAGTTGTTTTGAATAATCATGTATTAGGTATGGTCAGACAATGGCAAACTTTATTTTATGGAAAACGCTATTCAGCAACTATTTTAGAAGATAAGGTTGATTTTTGTAAAACTGCTGAAGGACTTGGATGTAAAGCAATTAAAGTAACAAAAAAAGAAGAAGTTGCTTCTGCTATTCAAGAAGCTATGGATTATCATGGTCCAGTTGTGATTGAATGTATTATTCAAGAAGATGATAAAGTGTTCCCAATGGTTGCACCAGGTGCTGCTATTGATGAAGTCTTTGATCAAAATGATGTTAATGATTAAAATGGTTAAATATGATTAAAGAAGGATGGGGAAACTCATCTTCTTTTTTTGCAATTGAATAATTTAAGAAAATATAAAGATTAATTTTTTTAATCATCATTGAATCTCTTTTTCTTTAGATAAAATAATTGTATAATCTAAATATAGAAATAGGAGGATTAAAGATGAAAAGATTATTGAATTGTACATCTAGTGAAATGGCTAGTATGACAAAAGATGAATTAAAACAATCTATTATGGCATGTGAAGGTAGAGTTATAATGACTGAAACAGTTGTGGCTGTTCAACCTTTACTAGGAGATTTAACAAATGCAGAATTAGCAGTATCATTTGGAAGTGATATGATTTTATTGAATGTATTTGATTGTAATAATCCTAAAATTAATGGATTACCTGAAACTGATGAACCAGTTAAGTTATTAAAGAAATTGGTTGGAAGACCTGTAGGTTGTAATTTAGAGCCAATTGATGAAGAAGCTGAATTAATGGAAAGTCGTCATGAAATATCACATGGACGTCATGCAACAAAAGAGACATTTATCAAAGCAAAAGAATTAGGTTTTGACTTTATTTGTTTAACAGGAAATCCTGGAACAGGAGTAAGTAATGCTTCTATTGAAAATGCAATAAAACTTGCTAAAGAATATTTTGGAGGAATGATTATTGCTGGAAAAATGCATTCATCAGGAATTGATGAGCCATTAGTTGACTTACCAAGTATTGAAAAATTTATAGATGCAGGGGCAGATATTATCTTAATGCCAGCAGTTTATACAGTACCTGGATTATCAGAAGAAACTGTAACTCAAGCATGTCAATTAATTAAATCTAAAGGAGCATTATCATTAAGCTCAATTGGAACTTCTCAAGAAGGTAGTGATGAAGATACAATTAGAATGATTGCTCTTACAAATAAACGCTGTGGTATTGATATTCAACATATTGGTGATGCTGGTTGGTGTGGTATAGCATTACCTGAAAATATTATGGCATTATCAGTTGCAATTAGAGGTAAACGTTGGACATATCATACAATAGCATCATCTGTTAATAGATAAAAATAAGGCAATCATTTGATTGCCTTTAATAGTACATAGATGGAGGAATACTTATAAACGCTTGAAAGCCACCATCAATATAATATGCTTGATAATTTTGTTTACGTAAATCTAAAGCTAAGTTTTTAGCAATATGTCCACTTTGACACATTAAATAAATAGGTTTATTTTTAGATAAGTTAGATAAATATGAAGAAAATTGTTCATAAGGAACATTAATAAAGTTTTTAATATGCAGATTGTCAAATTGATATTTATCTCTTAAATCAATAAAGTATGCTTGGCTATTTATCATTTGTGGAATCTCTTGAGGATCTATAAGATAGTTCATTGTATCACCTGTTTTATTATATTCATTCAGTGTGAATATGTGATAGAAATATGATTTTTATATTTTGAATATTCTGTATTTTTAAGGTCATATTTATATAAGGATGTAACTTTAGACAGAGTTCATCTTTCTTTGATTAAAATACAATAAAGAGCATGATAATCCATTCACATATGATAAGAAATGAATTGAAAATCATGTGTAAGAATGGTATAATTCAAGCATGGAGGAATGTTAATATGGATAAGAAAACAATTAAAGATATTGAAGTTGCTGGAAAGACTGTATTAGTTCGTGTTGACTTCAATGTACCTAGAGACAAAGAAACAGGAGAAATTACAAACGACAATAGAATTGTTGCTGCTTTACCAACTCTAAAATATTTATTAGAACAAGGACCTAAAGCTGTTGTATTATTCTCTCATTTAGGAAAGGTAAAAACTGAAGAAGACAAAGCTAAAAATAATTTAGCAGTTGTTGCTCCAAGATTATCTGAACTATTAGGAGTAGATGTTAAATTCGTAGATTGTACAAGAGGAGAAGAACTTGAAAATGCTGTTAAAGAAGCAGATAATGGACAAGTTATTTTAGTACAAAATACACGTTATGAAAAAGGTGAAAGTAAAAATGATCCTGAATTAGGTAAATATTGGGCATCATTAGGTGATGTATTTGTTGAAGATGCATTTGGTTCTGTACATAGAGCTCATGCTTCTACTGCTGGAATTCCTGCTCATTTACCATCAGCTGCTGGTTTCTTAGTTGAAAAAGAAATTGCTTATATTGGAAAAGCTGTAAGTAATCCAGAAAGACCAATGGTTGCAATTTTAGGTGGAGCTAAAGTTTCAGATAAAATTTTAGTTATTGAAAACTTATTAAAAATTGCTGATAAAGTTATTGTTGGTGGAGGTATGTCTTATACTTTTGCTAAAGCTCAAGGTTATGAAGTTGGAAATTCATTATTGGAAGAAGATAGAGTTCAAGTTGCTAAAGATTTAATTGAAAAAGCTGGAGATAAGTTATTATTACCAGTAGATACAGTTATTAATAATGCATTCTCTGAAGAGGGAGATATTAAAGTTGTAGAAGGAGATATTCCAGAAGGATATATGGGATTAGATATTGGTCCTAAATCTGTTGAAAATATTAAAGCTGCTTTAGATGGTGCTAAAACAGTTATCTGGAATGGTCCAATGGGTGTATTTGAAATGGATACATTTGCAAAAGGAACAATTTCTGTATGTGAAGCATTAGCTAATTTACCTGAAGCTAATACTATTATTGGTGGTGGAGATAGTGCTGCTGCTGTTATGAAATTAGGATATGCTGATAAAGTTTCTCATATTTCTACAGGTGGAGGAGCTTCATTAGAATATATGGAAGGTAAAGTATTACCAGGTATTGCTGCTATTGATGATAAATAATTAGGGAGATGGACAAAATGAGAAAACCAATTATCGTAGGAAACTGGAAAATGAATAAAACAATTGCTGAAACAAATGCATTTGTTGAAGCTGTTGATAGTAGTGTAACAGACACTGCTGATTGGGGAATTGCAACTCCATATTTATCTTTACAAAGTGCAAAAGCAAAAGCAAAAAAATTATTAATTGCAGCTGAAAATTGTCATTTTAAAGATAATGGTGCATACACTGGAGAAGTAAGTGTTGAAATGTTAAAAGAAATTGGAATTGAATGGGTTATTTTAGGTCATTCAGAAAGAAGACAATATTTTGGTGAAACTGATGAAACAGTTAATGCAAAAATGTTACAAGTTCTTAAAAATGATTTAACTCCAATTGTATGTGTTGGTGAAACATTAGAAGAATATGAAGCAGGAACAACTAAAGATGTTGTTAAAACACAAACTGTAGCTGCATTTAAAGATGTATGTCCAAACTGTGCTAGTAGAGTTGTTATTGCTTATGAACCAGTATGGGCTATTGGAACAGGTAAAACTGCTACTAATGAAATTGCTCAAGATGTTTGTGCATATATTAGAAGTGTTGTTGCTGATTTATATGGACAAGAAGTTGCAGATAAAGTAAGAATTCAATATGGTGGATCTGTAAAACCAGAAGGATTAAAAGCTTTATTAGAACAACCTGATATTGATGGAGCATTAGTTGGTGGAGCTTCTTTAGTAGAAGATTCATACAAAGCTATGATTGCTGCATTAGACTAATAATATTGAACCACTTAGTGGTTCTTTTTTTATATTATTTTATAGATATAAATTAATAAAAACTACTCTTAAAAAATTAAGGGTAGTGTATATAAATAGTTTTAAATCATTATTAAAAGTTTATAAATGTTAAACCTTTAATAATGGATTAAAATATTGAGTTAAAAAGTTTTTAACTATATCTTTATATTTTCTAGTAATAGAAATATTAACATGATTAATCATAGTAATACTTGATGCACTATATTCTTTAATAAATTGTGCATTGATAATATAACTTGTATGACATCTTATAAAATTTGGATATGCTTGAAGAATAGTAAGCATTTCATCTAATTTTTTATATGGTTCAATAATTTCATCAGTACAAATAATTCTTACTTTGTGGAGATGACTTTCAATATACATGATTTTTTGAGAATCAATAAGAACTATTTTTCCATTGACTTGAATTTGTATAAGTGAAGAATGATTCATTTGATTAATTACTTTTTGTATAGCTAAAGGTAATTCTTTTTGTAGATCATTTTTATAAATAAAATAAGAGTAATTTGTGCGAGATATATGTCTAGAATATTCAAGATAACTTGTTAGATAAATAATATAACAATTAGGATACTTGTTGTTAATGGTATCAGCAAGTGGTAGTGATGTTTGATTATTAAATTGAATATCTAATAATACACAATGATAATTGAATTGATTTAATTCAATTATCTTTTTTATATCATTGATAGAATAATATTCATCGATTATATATTCTATTTGTTTATTTATTAAGATTGTATTTAACATCTCTTTTGTTTTTTCTGTATGTATTTTATCATTATCAATTATACATATATGAAACATAAAATTCCTCCTCTGTTTATTTTCATATATTATGATAAGATAGTTTCTTCCTTTTGAGAATAGTAAAATATGTAGAAAAACCTGTTAAATATGACATAAATTATGCAAATAATTATTTTTATAATGAAGTCAAAAATGATGATAAATAGGTAATCGTTTTCTTTTATTGTTATATATTAAAAGAGTGGTAGTTAATTATGTTAAGATTAAGGTTATTTATGTAATGATAGGGATTTTTAAAGTAAACAATGATATATTTGAGATAGTGAATAAGAGGGGGAAGATATGATAAAAAAGAAGAAAATTATTTTATTTATAGGAATTGTGTTATTTATAATATTAAGTATATATATGTATTTCTTTGTCTTTTCAACAAAAGAATTAAAAGTTAAACAAATAGACATAGAAGATTCATCATATGTTATTGAAAATATAAATGAAGATGAAGAATTTGAAATATATACCAATGATATGTCTTACTTTATAACAGATATTAATGGCAAAGAGTTAAATACCAAGAAAAGATTAGAAAATCATATATTAACTATTACACCAGAAAATGGTTATCAAAAAAATGTTATTTATAAATTGGCTTTAAAACAAGGGGATAGTTTTGTAGACAAAAATTTGAAAAATATTAAATGTATATATTTTAGTTTAAATAATAAAAAGATGATACAAAATGAATTTGATTATGAAATTAGTAAAGTCAATCTAAAAAAAGAATATACACTTAAAAATAAACAACTGATATTGGATAATATAGAAATCAAATTAAGAATAGAAAATCTTAATAAGGAAGTAGTTATAAAACCCAAAAAATATAGATTGTTTTTAGATGATAAAGAACAATCTAAGATTTTAAAGCCAAGTAAGGGAAAACATATTATAAAAATACAATTCCAATATAATAAGAAAAACTATGAATATAGTCAACAAGTTGATATAAAAGAGGTTCCTATAGAACAATTAGCAAAATCTATTTATAAAAAATTGTTAGGAAATAATATTATAGTTGTTGACATAAATGAAGATGGGATACCAGAAGCAATTACTCAAAATGAATATGTAGAAGAATTTGCTTATAAAACAAAAGTTAATATTTATTCTATTGAGAATGAAAAAATGTATAGAGTTTGTTCTAAAACTGTTTACTTATTAGAAAGTATAAAACTTTTAAAGAATAATCAATTATATTTACAAGGACATGTTGCAAGTGATATAAGTGATATTCATATTTTAAAATTTGAAATTAAGAATAATAAACTAAGATTAGTAAAATCTTTTGATGGAGAAATAGGGGAAGATCATTCTTTGGATTTTAATAATCCTAATTATTCAACATATTATATAAATGGTAACCAATATACTAAAAAAGAATTTTTTAAGAAATATGTAGTGAGAAAGAATTTAAATAGAAAGTAAAGATAATTATAGAAGGAGAAATATACATGAGAAGAAAATCTATCATTTTATTATTTATAACAATATTTTGTGTTTTAATTAATTTTACTGTTGTTCATGTTTATGCAGTATCAGGTGTAGAAAGTAAACTGAATTCATTAAGAACTAAATTTCCTGATGGAGCCTTTTGGAATCATTATGGATCAAATAATCCAGATGGCTATACTTGGACACCATGCCAAACACATAATGGAAATGGAAGTCCAGATTGTAATAATTTTGAAGGGTCTATACAATGTGATGGATATGCAAGAAAAATTTTTTATGATATTTTTGGACAATATACAAGAAGTTTGTCAAGAAGAACAGATAATAGTAATGTTCAAGTTGGAGACTATGTTAGATTGAATATAGGTCATTCAGGAGTAGTATTAACTAAAAATGGCAATTATATTACATTAGCAGAAGCAAATGTAGGAAATACATCTAGTACATATTGTAGAATTAAATGGGGGTCTATAACATATAATATTAACCAAATTTCTTATTTTGTTCATGCAAATAATTATGATAGTATAAATGTTGCTAAACCTGGAAAGCCATATTTAAATATACAAGCAAGTGATAGTAACTCAAATGTAGTATTTAGTTGGAATAATTCTGTAAATACACATCATTATGATTTAAGAATATATAAGGCGGGAGCTAGTGAGGCTTTATTTTACAAGAAAGATTTAATGTCAAAATCATTTTCATATAAATTACCAGCAGGTAATTATTATGCTAATGTAGCTGCAGTAGGATCAGATAGAAATAATTATACATTTAGTGATAATATTTCATTTACTGTTAAGACAGCAATTCCTCAACCTGGTAAACCTACATTAAAGGTAACACCAGGAACAGGTTCATATAAAACTACATTCAGTTGGAGTAAAACAAGTAATACTCATTATTATGCTTTAAGAATATATAAGAAATCTTCAGATGATGTATATAAGCTTATTTCAAATATAAAAAATACAAACTATTCATTAATATTACCAGCAGGAGAATATCGTGCTGTATTAAATTCTTCTAATTCAACATATAAAACCTATACATCTAGTCAAAGTGTTAATTTTAGTGTTATGAAAACTCCAACAAAGAGTTCAGATGGATGGTATTATGTAGATAAATTACCTTCTTATGTAAATAGTAGTCAATATACAATTCAATATAAAAATATAACACAAAAAATATCAAAAACTTCACCAGGGAAATCATGGGTTAATAAAGGTTTATCAAAAACACAATATGAAAACTCAGGTAGTCCATATTGGTCAAAAATTGAATTACCTACTTCAAATACAAGAGTGTTAATAGGTTATAATTATTATCATTATTGTGGGGCAAATACAGGAGTATATGTTAATTATGAATTAGGTGGAAACTATCAACATGAGGATTCAATTACAAATCTTTCTTCAGTATATGTAGATAAATCAGGACCTGATGATGATAATCCTAATTATAAATATTATATTTTAAGATGGAATAATGGAAATTTAGCATATTGTAATTCTAATTCAACATGTAATGGAATTTATGGAACACATGGAAATCGCTCTTATATTTGGTATAGAAATAGTCAATATCAAAATAAAGTTAAAGTAAATTATTACAAATTTGTTAAAGAAAGTGGTTGGAGATCTTCAAAGGATAGTTCAGCAACTTCTATCAAAGTTAGATATAAATTAAAAAATACAACATCAGTAAAAAGAAATGTTTCAACATTAACATATTCAAAAATAGCGACTCAAACATATACAGGAAAACAAATCAAACCAAGTATAGTTGTTAAACATGGAACAAAAACATTAAAGAATGGAACAGATTATACATTATCTTATGGAACAAATAAGTCAAGTG
>CAJUOS010000040.1 GCA_910588075.1 uncultured Erysipelotrichaceae bacterium
TTGTAAAGTCTTTTTTTATCTTTTTTTATCTTTTTTTATTTTTTTGTTGGTTTACAACATTTTTTCCATTAGAAACAACAATAAATTTATTTATAATTTGTTGTAGCAGATATAGCTTCAATAAATAAAGAACGAATCTTTCCTTCTTCTAAAACTTTTACACCTTGAATAGTAGAACCTGCTGGTGAACAGACATTATCTTTTAAAACACCTGGATGCAATCCTGTCTCCAATTGCATTTTCCCAGATCCTAATATCATTTGTGAAGCCAGTTTATACGCCATTGCTCTTGGCATTCCTTCTTTTACAGCACCATCAGCTAATCCTTCTATAATCATATATACAAAAGCTGGTGAGCAACCACATACTGCACCTGCCACACTCATCAAATGAGAAGGCACTATTTCTACTTTTCCTATTGAAGAAAAAAGTTCTTTTACAAAGATAAACTCACTCTCACTTAAAGAATGTCTTTCTTCTAATAATGACATTCCTTCTAAAACTTGTACTGGTGTATTAGGCATTACAAAAATATGTCTTGTAGAAACATCAAGTAAGTTTGTATACTTTTGGAAATCATATCCTAACACAATAGATATAATAGCCTTTTCTTTTAAAGATTCTTTTAATGGGAGTAAAACACTTTCAACAACTTGTGGTTTAACTGCCACAAATATCATTTCACTTTTTTCAACAACTTCTAATTCACTATTTACACATTCCACACCTAAATGTTGTACTTTCTTTAATTGTTCAGAATTAATATCATATACACAAACATCATCACCATTTAAAAAATCTGCTTTTAAAACACCAGCAAGAATTGCACTTGCCATATTTCCCATACCTATAAATCCAATTTTCTTCATAATATATATTAGAAAGTATTTATATTTATTATTTTATAAAAACTTTCTAAACTCCTTTCATTTTGTTTTTATCATATTATATAAAATATCTTATATTGCCATTATAAAAAAGAAAAGCTAACATGAGATGTTAACTTTATAATCTTCTATTTCTTAAAAATTCTGGTAACGCATCATCATCGTCATCATCGTCATGACTTGGAATATCATAACCCATTGGCTTTACAATATTTGTATC
Organism: uncultured Erysipelotrichaceae bacterium; assembly: GCA_910588075.1. Classification (GTDB taxonomy): domain Bacteria; phylum Bacillota_I; class Bacilli_A; order Erysipelotrichales; family Coprobacillaceae; genus MGBC163490. The sequence continues at coordinate 1,108 of CAJUOS010000040.1, forward strand.
ATGTTCAAGTGGTTTTGCAGGTGTAACAGGTTCTTCTCCTTGTTCAAATCCTGTTGCAATAACAGTAACAATAACTTGATCATCTAATTGTTCATTAATAGCCACACCTAAAACTGTATTCACATCACTTCCTACAGCTTCTCTAATTGTAGCTAAAGCAGTATTTGCATCATATAATGTAATATTTGTTCCACCTGTTACATTTACAATAGCATCTTTTGCTCCAGCAATAGAAACATCTAATAATGGTGAAGAAATAGCTCTTAAAGCAGCTTCTTCTGCCTTATTATCACCATCACTCATACCAATACCAATTAAAGCAGAACCTCTATCTTTCATAACTGATGAAACATCAGCAAAATCCAAATTAATAAATGCAGGAATTGCAATCAAATCAGTAATTGTTTGAACCCCTTGTCTTAATACATTATCAGCTTCTCTAAATGCTTCACTCATTGGTCTTCTTCCAATAGCATCTAACAAGCGATCATTAGAAACAACAATAATAGAATCAACATTTTCTCTTAATTCTGTCAAACCAGATTTAGCTTGTCTTAATACCTTAGGTCCTTCAAAAGTAAATGGAGATGTTACAACCCCTACTGTCAATGCACCTAATTCTCTAGAAATTTTAGCAACAACTGGTGCAGCACCTGTTCCAGTTCCACCACCCATTCCAGCAGCAATAAATACCATATTTGCACCTGTTAATGCTTGACGAATTTCTTCTTCAGTTTCCATAGCTGCTTTTCTTCCTACTTCAGGATTACCACCAGCTCCTAAACCATGTGTTAATTCTCTTCCTAATACAATTTTATTTTCTATATCAATACCTTTTAAAATTTGAGCATCAGTATTAGCAACATAAAATTCAACACCTTGAACTCCATCTTTAGCCATTCTCGCAACAGCATTACAACCTCCACCGCCTACTCCAATAACTTTAATTTTTGCAACTTGAACAAAATCTAAATTACTATCCATATTTCCTTCCATCCTCACTTTTTATATCTTTATTCCTCATCACTGAAAAAATTTTCGATGATCTGTGTAAATGATTTTTTCTTTTGACCATCATGAATTGGTTTTGTCTTTGTCAATCCTTTAAAACGAATACTCATTGTACTTGATATATCAGGCAATACTAATGAAGCATCTAAACCACCTAAAATCTTAGCACGTTCATTAAGATAATACATCATCCCTAAACATGATACAAATGACATATCTCTTGCACCTATTGTTTCAGGACGATATGTTCTTACAACTCCATTTAAAACTTGACTTGCTATATTATCAATGCTTGGAAGTTCTCCACCACCACCTACAATGACTGTTTCATAACTTCTACCATCATTAATAACATCAATCTTTGTTTTGATAACCTTCATGATATCATCAACAGCTTCATTTAAAACTATTGATAAATCTTTTTGTGTATAATGTGTTTCTACATCTTTTCCCTTTGTTGTATGTATAATATCCTCATCACCAATATTTTGATCACAAGTTCCATATTTAACCTTATACACTTCTGCCTTATCCATAGGAATTTGCCAAGCAGCAGCAATATTTCTTGTTAAATCATATCCTCCTACTGAGGCTTGAGCGATATATTTTAGATATCCTCCTTCAAAAAAAGAAACAGTTGACGTTTTATAACCTATATCAATTAAAATAGCACCTTCTTGAAGATAGACAGCATCAAATGCTTCTTTTGCACAAGCATAAGCATCTATTGTAATATCTAAAACTTCAACCCCTGCTTTTTCCACAGCAGTTATATAACTATATAATAACTTTTTCTTTGTAGTAATAACCAAAGAATCTGCTTTTAATGATGCAGATTTCTGACCAATAGGTACTTCTAAAACAGCCCTTGTATCTAACTGAAATCCAATTGGAATCACAGAAATAATTTCTTCATCTTTACCACGCTCAAATCGTTGTGATAATTTAAGAGCACGGATAACATCTTCGTTGGTAATTCGATCAGAAGGAGAATTTACTTTTGTAATACCATCGCTTTGATAAATATGTGCATGAAATGAAGGAATACATAATGCAACTTTTGTAATAGGAGCCAATAGAGCTTGTGAGGCACTATCTAACAATTGCTTAATCTCACTAACAACAACAGGCATATTTTCAATTCTTCCTTTTTTGATTCCATGACTTGTTATTTTCTTAGAAAATAATATATTTATATTTGCACTGACAACTTCGCCAACTAATAACTTTACTGTAGCACTTCCTATATCTAATACTGCATAGATATTTTTCATACGGCGTTTCTCCTTTTAAAATACTTCTACAATATCATATCATAAAATAAGAAATAAGAAAATACATATTCTTGAAACAAACAACGTTTTTTTAAAAAATGTATCCCATATTGAGATACATTTACTTACAATCTTTCATATAAATATATTTTCCTTCAAAACTAAAAACACATTTTTTGCTATAAGTTGTCATATAAGCTTCATAATCAAAATTTTTCAACTGTTTTACCATATCCTCTGTTCTTAAATAAAGAATTTTACCATTATCCATAACAAACTTTAAACGTGTTTCATCTAATTTATTTGGATCATAAACAATATCACTTGTTTGACTTTTAATTAATTCAGGGATTTGAATATATTCCTTAGCAAAGATTTTTAAGAATTTTAAATCTTTAAATTTCAATAAACGTGGGCATGATTGTAATGATTGAATAATATTTTTATCTGTTGTTTCCACTACCCCACCCAACTCATCAATAAGATAAATCTTTTTATCAATTTCACAATAAGCCACTTTTTCAGCTTCTTCTATTTCAATCGTTACATGCCCTAAAAAATCAACAGATACATTAGCACGTTTAACCATTCCTAAATCTTTAACTTCTTGAGCAATATCACTTTTATTAATAAATAGATAAATAGTTTCTTTATTTATTGAAATACTATCAATAATAGTTTTCTCTTTTAATTCATCATTCCCTACAACCTTTATAGATTGAACCTTCGAATAATCACTCAAGAAATAAGCACCAATAATAATTAAAATGATTAAAATAAATAATAACTTAATTCTTTTCTTTAATTTCTTTTTCTTTTTTGTTTTTAAGATTTTTTTAACTTGATTTTCATCATGTTCATTATAATAATAGTCTCTTTGTGTATGTACCATAACAAACACCTACTCCCAATTCACCAAAATGACTTCTTTTTTTAGTTCAACTCTAAAACGATCAAAAACAGTTTTCTCTACTAATAAAATCAATTCCAAAATATCCTTTGCACTTGCATAACCATTATTAACAATAAAATTAGAATGTTTTGGAGAAACTTGAGCTCCACCTATCTCATATCCTCTTAATCCACATTCATCAATATATTTCCAAGCTGGCTTTTCCTCAGGATTTCTAAAAACACTTCCAGCACTTGCAAAATTCCATGGTTGTGATGCCATGCGTTTTTCTTTTCTTTTATCAAGAACACTCATAATATCTTGTGGATCTTTCGGTGTCATTGCAAAAGTCGCTTCAATGACAATCCAATCCTTATGTTCTTGCAAAATAGATTTACGATAACTAAAATTCATATCTTCTTTAGATAAAGTTATCAATTCATTATTTTGATTTAAAACAAGTGCAGAAACAAAAACATCAGCAAAACAATATTTATAAGCACCTGCATTCATATAGACTCCACCACCAATAGTCCCTGGAATCCCACTCATAAACTCAAACCCAGACAATCCTGTTTTAGCCGCTTCGTATGCTAAATAAATCATACTCACACCTGCTTGAGCTTTAATTTCTAATCCATTCATATAAACTTGATTAAAATTCTTACACAATGAAAAAATAACACCTTCATATTCTTTATCAGAAAAAAGCAAATCAGATCCTTTACCAATAATCATGTGTTTTATATTTTTTTCACGACAAAAAGCAATACCTCTTTGTAATGCTTCTCTATCTTTCACATGTATAAAAAATCTAGCTGGTCCACCAACTTTAAAGGTTGTATGTTTATACATTGGCTCGTTTTCTAAAATTTCTCCTACATCTAAATCAACTAAATCATAAAATATTTGATCAAAATCCATATTTACTTCCTTCCTAACGTTTTCATCATTTCTTCATAAATTTCTTGACATGCTTTAGGTTTCCCAAGTTGTCTTGCATTTTTCTTCATACCATTTAAAATATCTTCATGACCTAATAAATAACGAATTTGTTTTACAAAATCATGAGCATTCAAATCTTTTTCTAATATCCATCTTGCTGCATGAGCATCAACTAACTCTTTCGCATTATATTCTTGATGATTCGCTACCACATAAGGACTAGGAATAAGTAAAGATGCACATCCTAAAGCAGTAATTTCAGCTAAAGTAGTTGCCCCTGCACGAGAAACAATCAAATCACAGCTAGCAATAAGACTTGGCATATCTTCAATATAGTTTACTAAATGTATAGAACTATTTAAATCAGATAATTCTTTTTTCATACTTTCATAATAATTCTGCCCAGTTACATAAACAACATCATAATCATCATATTGCATAATACGCATAGCTTCTTTCATAACTTGATTAACAGATGAAGAACCTAAACTTCCCATAACAATAACAACAGTTTTTCTTTCTTTATGAATACCATAAATATCATGAATATCATATAGCTTTTGTTGTGAAACAACACTTGCTCTTGGATTTCCTAATAATACAGTTTTTTCTTTTGGAAATACTTCTAATGCTTTTTGATAGCAACAAATAATTTTATCAACTCTCTTAATTAAAATTTTATTGGTTAAACCTATAATAGAATTTTGTTCATGAATCATTGTTTTTATTCCCATACGCGAAGCCGCTAAAACAATAGAAGCACTTGGATATCCTCCAAAACCAATAACGATATCTGGTTGAAATTCTTTAAGAATTTTTTGAGATTGGCTTAAAGATTTTATAAAAATGAAACCATTTTTTAATTTTTGAATAGGATTACCAACAAAACCTTTAACATGTAATCCTCTATAATCATATCCTCTTTCTGGAACAACTTTTGATTCTAAACGATCAGTTGTCCCTACAAATAAGAATTGAGCTTCTCTATCTTGACTTTTTATATATTCAACAAGAGCTAATGCTGGATACAAATGTCCTCCAGTTCCTCCTGCACTGACTATTATTTTCATATTTTCCACTCCTTTGCCACTATTATAGCACATTATTGGCTGATTTCGAGATATTAATTAAAATTCCTATACTCATTAATGTTATTGTCAAACTTGTTCCACCATATGACATTAATGGCAGTGTTACACCAGTTACTGGAAACAATCCCACAACAACACCTAAATTAATTAAGGTTTGAATTCCAATCATGGAAATAATACCAATCATTAATAAGCTTCCAAATAAATCCTCAACATTTTGACTCACTTTTAATACCGTTTTGAATAAACTTAAATAAAGACCTATTAATACAACCCCTCCAATAAATCCATATTCTTCAGCAACAATAGCAAATATAAAATCAGTTTGTGGCTCAGGTAAATAAAAATGTTTTTGAATACTTTTATCAAAACCTACTCCTAATAGACCACCAGGTCCTATTGCATATAACGATTGAATAGCTTGAAATCCACTTCCTAAAGGATCTTGAAATGGATCTAAAAAGGATAAAATTCTTTCCATACGATAGGGAGCAGATAAAATCATCAAAACAATTCCAACAACACCTAAACACCCCAATATAACAAAATATATAAAGGGAAAAGGAGAAACAATAATCATAACAACAATACTACACGCCATAACAACACCACTACCAAAGTCTGGTTGTAACATAATTAATAAAAAGCCAAGCCCCATAACTCCTAAGAGTTTTAAACTATATTTTAATTTTTTCATATGATAATAATTCTTCTCTATATAAACAGCAGCAAAAATAATCATTCCTATTTTAAATAACTCACTAGGTTGTAATGCAAAAAAACCAAAATTAAACCAACTACGACTTCCTCCTCTTACAACACCTAATCCAGGAATTAAAACCAGTACTAACAATAAGAAACAACCAATAACAATCTGTTTATAATATTTTTTATAAAGATGATAGTCAATTCTGGAAGTTACATACATTGCGACTATTCCTATACAAGCAAAGATAGCTTGACGTTTAATATAATAAAAAGAATCATCATATTTATAAAGTGCCCATATATGTGAAGAACTATATACATTAATTAATCCAAATATTACAATAATAAGAGTTAATATTATTATCTTTTTTGTTTTCATCATATAACCTCCATCATACTTCAATATATGATACAAACATAGAAAAAAGACGATAAAAAAGGAGATAACTTTTGGTATCTCCACATCATTATCATTAATTTATTTCCCACTATCACCATAATTCTTTAGCATGCGTGCTGATGGATCATCAACATCACATCCTTGCCATGATTTATTAGGCATCCAATAATCCTTAATCCACTTTGCTTGTCCAGGATAAAATTCCTCAAATATATCACGATATAGTAGAGACTCTTTTGTAAAAGGTGGACAATATGGATATTTTTCTTTCGCTTTGTCTACATCTTCATCAGTATATAAAGAATCTGCATATTCTTTGAGATAATCAACCATAGAATGTCCAACAGCATCACTAAATGCAGCCTTCTCTCTCATTAAGATCTCATCAGGTAAATAATCCAATCCCTCAAAAGCATGTCTTAATAGATATTTCCCTTTTTGATAAGTATTTATCTTTTTTTGAGGATCAATACTCATTGCATAATTCACAAAATCAATATCCGCAAAAGGAACACGACCTTCTAAAGAATGTGCACTGATACATCTATCAGCTCTTAACACATCATACATATAAAGTTCTTTAATTCTTTTTTGAGATTCTTTTTGAAATTCTAAAGCATTTGGCGCAAAATCAGTATACTTATATCCAAATAACTCATCTGAGACTTCACCTGTTAAAATAACCTTTAAATCAGTATTTTCATGAATATATTGACATAGAAGAAACATCCCAATACTTGCTCTTATTGTTGTAATATCCCATGTTTCTAATGTATAGATAACCTTTCTTAGACTCTTTAAAACATCATCTTTACTCATCATAACTTCTGTATGATTTGCACCTAAATAATCAGCAACTTGTCTAGCATACTTTAAATCAATAGGATCTGTTTCCATTCCAATTGCAAAAGTTTGAATTGGTTTATCATGCATACGTTGTGCAATTGCACAAACTAATGAAGAATCTAAACCTCCACTTAATAAATATCCTACAGGTGCATCTGATTGTAATCTTTTTTCAACTGCTTTTTCTAATTTTATTCTTAATTGATATGCAATTGTTTCTAAATCATCTGTACAAATTGTTTTCACATCACTTAAGTCATTATAACAAACAAATTGATTATCTAAGTAATAATGTCCTGGTGGAAATGGCATAACATTTTCACATAAGGACATCAAAGCTTTCGCTTCAGAAGCAAAACTTATTTGATGTTCTTTTTTTGTGTATCCATAAAACATAGGACGAATTCCCATTGGATCTCTAGCTGCCATCATTTGTTGTGAGCTTTGATCATATAAAACAAATGCAAATTCTCCATCTAACATACGCACCATAATATCTAAGCCATATTTTTTATAAAGTGGCAATAACACTTCACAATCACTTCCACTAGAAAATGAATGATTTTTCTTTAAATTTTCTTTGAGTTGTGGATAGTTATATATTTCTCCATTACAAACTAATATACTTTCCTGATAAACGAAAGGTTGCATTCCCTTACTTGATAAATCCATTATAGAGAGTCTATTAAATCCCCATATTTTATGAAACGCATAACGATAATCCTTTTGATCAGGACCTCTTCCTTCTATTTCTTTTAAAGCCTCTTCAAAAATTGTTAATTCATATTCTTGACTTCCCAAAGTTAAAAAACCACACATAATTCATCCCCCTTTTCCACAATAAAACTCGCATTATCTGCGAGTCTCAGTACAATTCCATCATATTTTATAACATGGTACGGAAAATACTTCTATGAGTACTCGATACCTGTTGGCTGTAACATAGCCAAAGACGTTCTACTCTACTCGTTACCTTTCGATAGACAGCTCGAAGGTGTTCTTCATTACAAACTCAATCACTAGACTCTCACCATCTCTAGCTCGCTTTGACTTCTGTTTATAACTACTCTCCTTGTCATTGCTTTTGTAAGATATTTATAGTATATAACCATTTTTTATCATAGTCAATAATATTTTATTATTATATTTATAAAAAGTTATTTTAACTGTGTTATATCTATAAATGATGTAATTCCTTTTTTACGCTTTTCTAACGAATCAATTAAAGCTTTTGCCGTATCTAAAGATGTGTAAATTGGTATACCAGCTTCTACAGCAAAACGTCTAATTAAGAAGCCATCTTTCAAACAATTATCTCTTGTAGGAATATCAATAACCAAATCTACAGTATCAGTTAACATTAAATCAAACAAAGTATTCTTATGAGCATCTATTCTATTCACCAAATGTGCTGGAATATCATGTTCTATTAAATAATGGTATGTTCCTGCTGTTGAATAAATATCATAACCATACATATAATATTGTTTCGCAATAGGTAAAAATTCTTCTTTTGAACTATCTTTAATAGTACAAATTATATTCTTTTTCTTTGGTAACTGAATTCCAGTTCCCATAAAAGCTTTATAAATAGCTTCATCAAAATTCTTAGAAATACCTAGAACTTCTCCAGTAGACTTCATTTCAGGACCTAAAGAAATCTCTGCTCCCTTAATTTTTTCAAAGGAAAAGACAGGCATTTTAACAGCAATTGTTTCTTTTTCTGGAACCAAACCATATGTATATCCTTGTTCTTCAATAGAATGTCCCATAATCACTTTTGTTGCTATATCAACAATAGGAATATCTGTTACTTTGGAAATATAAGGGATTGTTCTTGAAGATCTTGGATTGACTTCTATTACATAAACTTGATCTTCATAAACAATGAATTGAATATTAATCAATCCAATAACATGTAAAGCCTTTGCTAATCTTTCAGTATAATCTACAATAATATCTTTTATCTCTTGTTTTATTTTTTGTGGTGGATAAACAGAAATACTATCTCCTGAATGAACTCCAGCACGCTCAATATGTTCCATAATGCCTGGAATGAGAATTCCTTGTTGATCACAAACTGCATCAACTTCAACTTCTTTTCCAGACAAGTATTTATCAATTAATATTGGATGCTCTTGATACTGTTTATTAATAATTTTCATATACTTTTTAATATCATCATCATTTAATGCAATTTCCATTCCTGCTCCACCTAATACATATGATGGTCTCACAAGAACAGGATAGCCTAATTTATGTGCTACATCAATAGCTTCTTGAGTTGTAAATACTGTTGTTCCTCTTGGTCTATCAATATGGCATTTTTCTAAAATTTCATCAAATCTTTCACGATCTTCAGCAGCATCAACATTATCTGCATCTGTTCCTAATATTTGAACACCCATATCAGTTAATGCTTGTGTTAATTTAATAGCTGTTTGTCCTCCAAATTGAACAATAGCGCCATTTGGTTTTTCTCTATCAACAATACTTTCTACATCTTCTGGTGTTAATGGTTCAAAATAAAGACGATCAGCAATATCAAAATCTGTTGAAACAGTTTCTGGATTATTATTGACAATAATTGTATCATATCCAGCTTCCTTTAATGCCCATACACAATGAACTGAACAGTAATCGAACTCTATTCCTTGACCTATTCTAATTGGTCCAGACCCTAATACCATAATTTTCTTTTTTTGATTTTGTGGTTGTACTTCATTAATCCCACCATGAATAGAATAATAATAAGGTGTTGTTGCATCAAATTCAGCTGCACAAGTGTCTACTATTTTATAAACTGCCCTTATATCATTATCTATTCTCATTTGATGAATTTTTTCTTTTGTTTTATTTGTTAATTTTGCAATAACTGAATCAGGAAATTGTAATCTTTTTGCTTTTTTAAGAAGATTAATTGTTAAGTCTTCATTTATCAATCTTTCTTCCATTTCTATTAAATTTTTTATTTTATCAATAAACCAAACATCTATTTTTGTAATATGATGAATATCTTCTTCATTCATTCTTTTTCTTAAAGCTTCTGCTATAACAAAAATACGACGATCATCAACATTTTTTAATTGTTGCTTTAATTCTTCAATGGATTGATAAGACAACTCATCAAGATATAAATAATCTATATTTTGTTCAAGTGAACGTAATGCTTTCATTAAAGCGCCTTCAAAATTATTGCAAATAGCCATAACTTCTCCTGTTGCTTTCATTTGTGTACCAAGTTCTCTAGATGCGTTCACAAACTTATCAAATGGCCATTTAGGAATCTTACAAACAACATAATCTAATGTTGGTTCAAATGAAGCATATGTCTTTTTTGTAACAGCATTCTTAATTTCATCAAGGGTATACCCAAGAGCAATTTTTGCTGCTAATTTAGCAATCGGATATCCAGTGGCTTTTGATGCAAGCGCCGATGAACGAGAGACACGTGGATTAACTTCAATGACACAATATTCAAAGCTGTAAGGATTTAATGCATATTGCACATTGCATCCTCCCTCAATATTTAATGCTGAAATAATATTTAAAGCTGACGACCTTAACATTTGATACTCTTTATCAGATAAAGTTTGTGATGGTGCAACAACAATACTATCTCCAGTATGGATACCTACAGGATCCAAGTTTTCCATATTACATACAGTAATACAGTTTCCAGCACTATCCCTCATCACTTCATATTCGATTTCTTTCCATCCTGCAATACATCTTTCAATTAAACATTGTTGTACACGAGATAAACGTAATCCATTAGAACAAATATCATGAAGTTCTTCTTCATTATGTGCTATTCCTCCACCAGTTCCACCTAAAGTATATGCTGGTCTAACAACAACTGGATAACCTATCTTTTGCGCAAAGTCTATAGCATCATCAACATGATTGACAACAATAGAAGCTGCACATGGTTCCCCTATACTTTCCATTAATGTTTTAAATTCCAATCTATCTTCAGCAAGCTTAATTGTCTTTGTACTTGTTCCAATAGTACGTACATGATACTCATCTAAAAAACCTTCATCTGCTAATGCCATTGCTATATTCAAAGCGTTTTGTCCACCTAATGTTGGTAGGATACTATCTGGTCTTTCTTTTTGAATTAATTTTTTTACAACAGGAACTGTTAAAGGTTCAATATAAACTTTATCTGCAATATCTTTATCAGTCATAATTGTTGCAGGATTAGAATTGATTAGAACAACTTTAACACCTTCTTCTTTCAAAGCTCGACATGCTTGTGTTCCTGCATAATCAAATTCAGCTGCTTGTCCTATAATAATAGGTCCAGACCCTATGACTAATACTTTTTTTATACTTACATCTCTTGCCATATTATTTTCCCTCCATCATCTTTTCAAACTCATCAAATAGTTTTTCAGTATCTAATGGTCCTGCACATGCTTCAGGATGAAATTGTACAGTTTTTATATTTTTATGAATATATTGCAACCCTTCTATTGTTTGATCATTAACATTAATAAACCAAGGTTTAGCGACATCTTTATCAATAGATTCTTCATCAATAACAAAATTATGATTTTGAGTTGAAATATAAACATGACCATTATTCATATCTTTAACTGGATGATTTGAACCATGATGTCCATATTTCAACTTTTTCGTTTGAAAACCATGCGCTAAAGCCATTAATTGATGACCTAAACAAATAGCAAATATAGGTAATCTGCTATTTGCTAACTTTTTCATTTCTTGAATAATTTCAATATTTTCAGATGGATCCCCTGGTCCATTTGATAACATAATCCCATCATAACATCCTTCAAGAATAACACTTGCTGGTGTAGATGCTGGATAAATTGAGACTTCTATTCCCCTATCTACTAAACATCTAGCAATACTCTTCTTCGCTCCAAAATCATATAACGCAACCTTCTTATCACCTTTACCAATTGTATAAGGCTTTAAACAAGTTGTTTTTTTAACAACATCTTTCATATGATATGATTTTATTTTCTTTAATACATCTGTTAAATCTTTATAACAGGTTGTTGTAATCATACCATTCATACACCCTTTATTTCTTAATAATTTTGTCAAATATCTTGTATCAATTCCCTGAATACATGGAATATTATGTTCGATTAAATAATCTTTTAAATCCTTATTTTTTCTAAAATGACTTCCTAATCTTGCCAACTCATTTACAATAAAACCTTTAACATATGGTTGAGCAGATTCTTGATCTTCATAACATATTCCATAATTTCCAATTAATGGATATGTCATCACAACAGATTGTCCTGCATATGAAGGATCAGTTAACACTTCAACATAGCCTGTCATAGAAGTATTAAAAACAAATTCACTAATCGTTTCTACATCAGCGCCTACACTTTCACCCTCAAATACACTTCCATCTTCCAAAATCAAATAGCCTTTCATAAAATACCCCCTTACATGAAAAAACATATCATAGAATATGATATGTTATAAAATCTAAAGAACATAAAAGTGAGATAGATGTACTTGTTTTCTTTTGCATCATAACTTTTAACATTGTCCTCACCCTTTCTGTTTTTCATAGTATATGACATATATGATAATTTTTCAATAATAATTATAATTTTTTATTATTATATTGTAAATATTTTATTACAAAAAAACAAATTATACAATTTATTCATTACAAATTTGAATATCCCATCAAATCTGTATCTATAACCTTAGCAACCTCTCTCCCTTCTTTGATTGCCCAAACAACCAAAGATTGTCCTCTTCTCATATCTCCAGCAACATAAATCTTATCAACATTTGTATGATAGTCTATATCAGCAACACTCCCCTTCTTTGTTACATTAACACCAAATGCTTTTGTGACTTGATTTTCAGCACCAATAAAACCTGCAGCAATAAGAACAATATCTACATCTATGATCTTTTCACTACTTTCTACTGGTTGCATTTTTACTATTCCATTTACATTTTTTGATTCAAGAGAAATAAGAACGACTTGTTTAACTTGACCATTTTTATCCTTTATAAACTCTTTCACTGTTGTTTGATAAAGACGAGGATCTTGTCCAAAAACAGCAACAGCCTCTTTTTGTCCATAGTCTGTTTTCTTTATACGAGGCCACTGTGGCCATGGATTTGTATCTAATCGTTGAGATGGTAATTCTGGCATCATTTCTAATTGAATCACAGATTGACATCCAAGACGAATAGCTGAAGCAACACAATCATTTCCTGTATCACCACCGCCAATAACAAGAACCTTTTTATCTTTAGTATCTATATAATTCTTATCTTTCAAATGACTATTTAACAATGACTTTGTAATACCAGTTAAATAATCAACAGCAAAGTGAATACCTTTGGCATCTCTTCCAGGAACATGAATATCTCTTGGCATTCTAGAACCACATGCTAAAATAACACAATCATATTCCTTTAATAATGCATTGGCTTGCTTCTTATTTTCAATTCCCGAGTTAACTTTAAAAACAATCCCCTCTTTTTCCATAAGCTCAACTCTTCTATTAATAACATCTTTTTCAAGTTTCATATTAGGAATACCATACATCAATAGACCACCTATACGATCATCTCTTTCATAAACAGTGACATGATACCCTCTCTTATTCAATTGATCTGCTGTAGCAAGTCCTGCTGGACCAGATCCAATAATAGCAATTTTCTTATCAATTCTATGTTGTGGTATATGTGGTTGTACCCATCCAGATTGATAAGCCGTTTCAATAATTCCATATTCATTTTCTCGCACTGTTACAGCATCACCATGAAGCCCACATGTACATGCAGCCTCACATAGTGCTGGGCATACACGTGCTGTAAATTCAGGAAAATTATTTGTTTTTAATAATCTTTTAAGAGCAGCTTGATAATTCTCATGAAATATTAAATCATTCCATTCTGGTATTAAATTATTTAATGGACATCCTGAAACAACACCATCTAACATTTGACCATTTTGACAAAAAGGAACACCACAATCCATACATCTTGCGCCCTGACAAGATTGGTGTTTTTGTGATAATGGTTTATGAAATTCATGAAAATCTTGAATACGTTCAAGTGGATCTATTTCTTGACTCACTTGTCGATGTATTTCTAAAAAACCTGTTGCTTTCCCCATATCCTACATTCCTTTCTTAAAAGCATTAAATGCTTCTACTTTTGCTTGCTCATTTGTTAATCCTTGTTGTTCAAATGAACTGATTAATGACATCATATGTTTATAATCATGTGGAACAACTTTCTTAAAATGAATAATTTCATTATCAAAGTCATCTAAAATTCTTTTTGCAACTGTTGAATTTGTATGCTCGTAGTGTTTCTTTATCATATCTTTAAGTTGTTCTTCATCATAACGTGATTGAACATTTGTATATTCTACAAGCTCTTTATTCACATGTGAATAGAACGTATTTTTTGGATCATAAACATAAGCAATTCCTCCAGACATACCAGCAGCAAAATTTCTTCCTGTTGGTCCTAAAACAACAACCAAACCTCCAGTCATATATTCAAGTCCGTGATCTCCCACACCTTCAACAACAGCTGTTGCTCCAGAATTACGCACTGCAAAACGCTCACCTGCAACCCCATTAATATAAGCTTCTCCAGATGTTGCTCCATATAAAGCAACATTTCCAATAACAATATTTTCTTCTGGTTTAATAAGAGATTCTTTTGGTGGTACAATAACTAATTTCCCACCTGATAATCCTTTTCCAAAATAATCATTACTATCACCATAAATTTTTAATGTTAAACCTTTAGGAATAAATGCTCCAAAAGATTGTCCACCTGAACCATAACAATTCACGATATAAGTATCATCACAAAGAGTTGCTCCATATTTTTGAGTAATTTGTGAGCCAAACAAAGTTCCAAATGATCTATCAATGTTTGTTATTTGAATATTTAATGTCTTTGACTCTTTTCTTTCTAATGCATTTTTTAATTCTTTATATAAAACTGTTGTATCTTTGACTTCATCTAATTTAAAATCATATGAATGGTTAGATTGGAAATAAACATTTGTATTCAATCCATTAGGCACTTCAATCATTTTGGATAAATCAACATTATATTGACAATCAGGCTTCATCTCTAATACATCAACACGTCCTACCATTTCATTAATTGTTCTAAATCCAAGTTCAGCCATATATTCTCTTAATTCTTGAGCAATGAATCTCATAAAATTTTCAACATATTCAGGTTTTCCCTGAAATCTTTTTCGCAAAATTGGATTTTGTGTTGCTACACCTACTGGACATGTATCTAAATGACAAACTCTCATCATAACACATCCCATAGTTACTAATGGAGCTGTTGCAAATCCATATTCTTCTGCTCCTAATAAAGTCGCTATAGCAAGATCTCTTCCTGTCATTAATTTTCCATCTGTTTCAATAACAACACGATCTCTTAAGTCATTCATAATTAATGTTTGATGAGCTTCAGCTAATCCTAACTCCCAAGGAAGTCCAGCATTGTAAACTGAATTTTTAGGAGCTGCACCTGTTCCCCCATCATATCCAGATATTAAGATAACTCCTGCACCTGCTTTAGCCACACCTGCTGCAACTGTTCCAACACCCGCTTCAGAAACAAGCTTAACAGATATTCTGGCATCTTTATTAGCATTTTTTAAATCATAAATCAATTGTGCTAAATCTTCTATTGAATAAATATCATGGTGAGGTGGCGGCGAAATCAATCCTACTCCTGGCGTAGAATGTCTTGTCTTTGCTATCCATGGATAAACTTTACCGCCTGGCAAATGTCCACCCTCCCCAGGTTTTGCACCTTGTGCCATCTTAATTTGAATTTCTTGAGCACTACATAAATACTCACTTGTGACTCCAAAACGTCCTGAAGCAACTTGCTTAATTGCTGAACATTGACTATCCCCATTTTCTAAAGGATGAAATCTCTCTTGGTCTTCTCCACCTTCACCACTATTTGATTTAGCATGTAATCTATTCATCGCTATAGCCATTGTCTCATGTGCTTCTTTGGAAATAGACCCATATGACATTGCTCCTGTTTTAAATCTTTTCACAATAGAATCAACAGATTCAACTTCGTCAATAGAAATAGCTTTTCTTTTCTTAAATTGTAATAATCCTCTTAAATGAAGATGAGCACTTTCTTCATCTATCATTTGTGTATATTCCTTAAATAATTGATAATCTCCTAAACGTGTTGCTTGTTGTAATTTATGAATAGTTGCAGGATTATATAAATGTTCTTCTTTTCCTGATCGTTCTTTATGATCCCCTGCACTTTCCAAAGTTACATCTACATCTAAACCTAATGGATCATAGACTTTATCATGACGATACTCTACATCCTTTTCTATATCTTTAATTGTTTTCCCTTTAATTCTACTTGCTGTATGAGAAAAATATTTATCAACAACTTCACTGGATAAACCAATCACTTCAAAATTCTGAGAACCTCTATATGATTGAATTGTACTAATTCCCATTTTTGATGCTATTTTAATAATTCCATGTAGTATACCATCATTATAATCATTAACTGCTGCATAATAATCTTTGTCTAACAGACCTTGGTCTATTAAATCAAAAATAGTATCTTGAGCTAAATATCCATTTACAGCACTTGCTCCATAACCTAATAAAGTCGCATAATGATGAACTTCTCGCGGTTCTGCTGACTCTAAAATAAGTGCTAAACTATTTCTTTTTTTAGTACGTACCAAATAAGAATTGACTGCACCTACAGCAAGTAATGATGGAATAGGTAAATGATTATCATCGACTGATCTATCTGTTAAAATAACAATATTACAACCATCATGATAAACTTTATCAACCTCTACAAATACTCTATCAATAGCTTTCTCTAATGATGTATTTTTAATATATGTGATATCTACTACACCAACTTTAAAGCCTTCTTTTTTAATATTTTTTATTTTTAAAATATCTGTATTACTTAAAATAGGATGATTAATTTTTAATAACTGACAATTTTCTGGTTTATCTTCTAACATATTTCCATCCCTACCAATACAAATACTTGTTGAAGTAATAATTTCTTCTCTAATAGCATCAATAGGTGGATTTGTCACTTGTGCAAACAATTGTTTAAAATAAGAAAATAATAAAGGATGTCTTTGTGATAAGACTGCTATTGGCGTATCATTTCCCATAGCTACTATTTCTTCATTTCCTGTTAAAGCTAACTTCTTAATATAATTAGTATCTTCATAACTATACCCATGAATCATTTGTAATCTTGTTAAATCATCACCTGTATATCTTTCAACTTTCATATTAGGAATACGAATATCTTTGAGTTGAAGTAAATGACTTTCCAACCATTCTCCATATGGTTGTTTTGTTGCATACATTTCTTTTAAATCATCATCTTTGATTAATTGACCTTTTAAAGTATCAACCAATAACATCTTTCCTGGTCTCAATCTTTCTTTTAATACAATTTGATCTGCTGGAATATCTAATACTCCTACTTCAGATGAAAGAATTAAATAATTATCTTTTGTAATGTAGTATCGAGAAGGTCTTAATCCATTTCTATCTAATACAGCTCCCATAACTTCTCCATCACTAAATAAAATAGAAGCTGGGCCATCCCATGGTTCCATCAATGTGGCATTATATTCATAGAAATCTTTTTTCGCTTGAGACATACTTTTATCATTTTCATATGGTTCTGGTATACACATCATAACTGCTCTAGGTAATTCCACACCAGACATAACTAAAAATTCTAAAGTATTATCTAACATAGCTGAATCAGAACCATTAACATCAACAACTGGATAAACTTTTCTTGTATCAATTTTATCTGTATACATATTTTCTTCTCGACATAACATATTGTTTGCATTACCTTTAATCGTATTAATTTCTCCATTATGCACAATAAAACGATTAGGATGCGCTCGGCGCCAAGATGGCATTGTATTTGTAGAAAAACGTGAATGAACAAGAGCTATTGCACTTTTATAATCTTCATCTTGTAAATCTTTAAAGAATAGTCTTAATTGTTGAACTAAAAACATCCCTTTATAAACAATTGTACGACTAGATAAAGAACATATATACGTATCTTCAAATTGACTCTGTTCAAAGATTCGCCTTGCTTGATATAATTTTCTGTCAAAATCTAAACCCTTTTCTATATCTTGAGACTTTCCTATAAATGCCTGGCAAATATATGGTATTGCATCCATTGCCTTTTTACCTAAAACCTTAGGAAATGTCGGAACCTCTCTCCACCCTAAAAATGTCAAATTTTCTTTTTTAATAATTGTTTCAAACATTTTTTTAATACGTGCTCTCATCTTTTCATCTTGTGGCATAAAAAACATACCTACACCAAACTCCCCTTCACCAGGCAAAGAAAATGCTGTAACATTTTTTTTGAAATAACGATATGGAATTTGAGTTAAAATACCAACTCCATCCCCTGTTTCACCTGTTGCATCTTGACCAGCACGATGTTCTAATTGCTCAACAATTTTTAATGCCTGACTTACAGTACGATGTGTTTTTAATCCTTTAATATTGACAACAGCTCCAATTCCACAATTATCATGTTCAAAAGATTGATCATATAAACCTAACTTCTGTTGTTTATTCATTATAAAATCCCCCTATATTTTCCTTCTTAATAAAAAAGAGACAAATGTCTCTATAGACAATTATTATATGAACGGGGAATATAAGAACTTATATAGAGGATAAAAGCATCTATTATTCCCCGCCATTATAATTTTAAATACCAAATAATAAATCTACATATGTTGGAATTGGCCAATAAGCATCATCAACAATTTCTTCTATTTCATCAACTGTTTCTCTTAATGACTGCATTGTTTGAAACACATCATCACGCCAAATACTTGCTACTTCAAACACATCCACATCACTATTTTGAGCTTTTGAAACATTCTTTTCTAATAAATTTAATTTTTCTTTCATTTCACTCAATAAAATTGATAACTGATGAGCATCATCCTTTAAGAATGGAGCAGCAATACCAGCTAATTGTGTTGCTGAAACTTCTTGAGAGACCTTTTCAAGATAATGACATGCTACAGGATATAACTGTGTTTTTGCCATTTTAATAGCTGTTAAAGCTTCTACTTGAATAACTTTCATATAGTTTTCTAATAAAATTTCATAACGTGAGTTTAATTCAACGCTAGAATAAATACCAAGTTTATCTAACATATCAATATATTTTTGATTTTTCAAACACTTAAGTGCATCAACTGTATTTTTATGATTTGGAAGTCCACGTTTTTCTGCTTCTTTTTCCCATTCTGCAGAATACCCATCTCCATTAAAAATAATACGTTTATGTTCTGAAATAAACTCTTTCACAACTTCTTCAAAAGGCTTTCCTGCCTCAATAGCATCTGCCATTTCAATCATTTCTTGCGCTAACATAGCATTTAAAATTGTATTTGGACCTGCAACAGATTGTGATGAACCAACTGCACGGAATTCAAATTTATTACCTGTAAATGCGAATGGCGATGTCCTGTTTCTATCAGTATTGTCTTTAGAGAATGTAGGTACTACAGATACACCAGTTTCAAATCTCACTTTTTCTTCTTTATCAACCTTTTTACCAGTACAAATTTCTTCTACTAACGCATCTAACTCTTCTCCTAAAAACATAGAGATGATGGCTGGTGGAGCTTCATTCGCTCCTAATCTATGATCATTTCCAGCTGAAGCAATAGACATACGTAATAATTCTGCATATTCATCAACTGCTTTAATCGTACATGCTAATGTTGCTAAAAACGGTTTGTTTTCAATTGGATTTTTTCCTGGATTGAATAAATTAATTCCAGTATTTGTTGTCACAGACCAGTTATTGTGTTTTCCAGAACCATTAATTCCTGCAAATGGTTTTTCATGCAATAAACATCTTAAACCATGCTTTTTAGCAATATCTTGTGCTAATTGCATTAATAAATGGTTATTATCAGTTGTAATATTAACTTGTGAATAAACACAAGCAACTTCATGCTGTGCAGGAGCAACTTCATTATGTTTTGTTTTTGATGGAATACCATATTTCCATAACTCATTATCTAAATCTTTCATGAAAGCTGCAACTTTACGTTTAATAGATCCAAAATAATGATCTTCTAGTTCTTGTCCTTTTGGTGCTTTAGCGCCAAATAAAGTTCGTCCAGTTAATTTTAAATCCATACGTTTTTGATAATATTGATCATCAACTAAAAAATATTCTTGTTCAGCACCAACTGAAGCAGTTACACTTGTAACTCCCTCTACTCCAATCAAAGGCATTAAACGACAAGCAGCATTACTCAATGCATCACTAGATCTTAATAATGGTGTTTTCTTATCCAATGCCTCTCCTGTATATGAACAAAATAGTGTTGGTATATATAAAGTATTGTCTTTGACAAATGCAGGTGAAGTACAATCCCATGCTGTATACCCTCTTGCTTCAAATGTAGCACGCAATCCTCCAGAAGGAAATGATGAAGCATCTGGTTCACCCTTTCTTAAAGTTTTCCCACTAAATTCTAAAACCGCCTTAGATCCTTCAGGTTCTAAAAAAGCATCATGCTTTTCAGCTGTTAACCCTGTCATTGGTGTAAACCAATGTGTAAAATGAGTTGCACCATGTTCTACAGCCCAGATTTTCATAGCATTAGCAATAACAGTTGCACATTCTTTTGATAATTCTTCTCCTTTATCCAACGATTCGTGAAAAGCTTTATAAATTGATTTAGGTATCCTTTCCTTCATCACATCATCAGTAAAAGCCATACATCCATAATCATCAACTAATTTATTGAATTCCATAACATATCCCCCTTAACAGATATTTTCATACCTCATCTTCATGAAACCATTATATAGATATCATTTTATAATGTCAATAGTTTTTTATTATGTTAATAATTATTTATCTGATTGTTTTGTAATAAATATTTACCAACCATAACTAGTAGTTTTTCAGGTTTGGGTATAACCCTTCCTTTATTAACAGCACACATATGTACTCTCCTTTGTCTGTCAGCTTGCATTCTTTTTCTCGTTACTCTTTAAAAAAGTCTCTTGAATCGAATAATGCTAATTGCTTGATCTTTCTATCTACTTCCAATTGTTTCGCTATATATTCCTTTATCTCTTTTGCATTTTTTCCTACTGTATCTACATCGTATCCTCTACACCAAAATTCTCTATTTTGATATGCAAACTGCATGTTTCCAAATCTTTAAAATATCATTAAACTGATTTTTCCTTTTAAATATCCCATAAAACTCAATACACTTAATTTTGATGGTATACTTAACAATAAATGTACATTCTTCTTTTATAATTTCTACTCCCTTCTATGCACAACCTTCTTATTATATCTCTTATTTCTGCTCTCTTATCTTCATAAAATACTTTCCTTCTATATTTTGATGCAAATACAACACGATACTTACAATTCCATTTTATATATGTGCTCAACTATTTATGACGTTATTTTGTTCTTTCAATTTAATGTCCTCCTATTGCGTTAAAGCTCTTCAAAACCACATGACTATCATGTAGGTTTTATTAAATACAAAAAAGGAAATACCTCAGTATCAATGTCATTAAGTTAAGTGTTTGATGATATGTGAGGAGTTCATGTAAAATGGGC
>CAJUOS010000041.1 GCA_910588075.1 uncultured Erysipelotrichaceae bacterium
ATAGCTATCTCTCGATAACTATCCCTTAATCCTCCACTCTTGACACGGAGCCCAAAAATAATAACTTCTTACTTTCTTTTAACCATGTTTTCTCTTGCTCAATGTCATATAAACTACTACTGCTCCCATTGCAAGGATTGTATATGGAGCTATCATAACATCATCACCAGTTTTAACAGCTTTTATATTTGTTGTTTGATTTGGTTTTACTGTTGGTTTATTTGTTGTATCAACCTCTTCTCCTAATACATCACTATCAATAGATGGTTTATTTGTATCAGGTTTCTTATTGTCATCAACTGGCTTATCTGTTGGTTTATCAATATCTGTTGGCTTGTCAGTATCTGATGGTTTATTATCATCTGGTTTCTTAACCAATGCTTCTATTGCATCATGGAGAT
Organism: uncultured Erysipelotrichaceae bacterium; assembly: GCA_910588075.1. Taxonomy (GTDB): domain Bacteria; phylum Bacillota_I; class Bacilli_A; order Erysipelotrichales; family Coprobacillaceae; genus MGBC163490. Next base: position 402 of record CAJUOS010000041.1, read on the forward strand.
CTTTTTGCATTTGGTTCACTTCTTTTTGACTCGCCTCTTTATCATCTAATATTTTATTAGCTTCTTTTAATACTTTTATCAATTCTTTCCATGATTCATCAGTGTAATCTTTTTGATGAAGTTGACTCACTTTATGAATTGTTTCTGTTAATTGTGATTTATCAACCTTTGATTCTAATAATAATTCATAGACTTCTTTTAATTGTTGATATAATAAATCAACAGCTTCTTGTGTCATATGATCATTATATAATCCATTTGTTGCATCATTTAAAGAAATTCTAAATTCATCTACAACTGATTGAATAACCTTATCTAGTATTTCTTTACCAACTTTATTAGCAATTTGAATTTGATTATATAAATCTGTTTTATTAACACCTTTAATATTTTCATTCAAATGTAATTTAATCATTTTTTCATTTAATAGGCGTTTTTCAACTTCAACTTCTTCAGGATCAGGATTATCAGAATTAAGTAGAATATTTGCTTTTTCTATTTCAAGTATAAGTTCAGCCCATGATTCAGCTGTATAACCAATATTCTCTATTTTTTCTGCTCTTTCCACAAGTTCTTGAAGTCCTAAGACATCTGCTGCCACACCACCATCATGTAATTTAATTTCAGCAGCACTTCCAAATTGACCAACAGCAGATTTAAATTTTAAACGAATATGTTGTGTTGTTATAGTGTCAAATAGAATTTCTTTTGTTTTATCATTTCTCTCTAAATCACCAGATTTGATAACTCGCCAATTTTGCCCATCATCACTTACTTCAACATCATAACTTAATAATGTTCCATTTCCTGCTCCAGAACGTGGTGTATAAGATATACCATTTATTTTTGCAGGAGTATCAATTGTAAATGATATCCAGTGTGGTAATGTTGTAAGGCTCCAATCAGTATGCCACATTGTTGTTGTATCATTATCTATGGCTTTATTTGGATGTGCATCATTTCCTTGCCAAGATGATGCATTTGCAGTTAATCTATCATTAGCAATATAATTAACATTAAGTTTTGATTTTAATTCTAATTCATCTAATGCTTTTTCTAATTGTTTTGCATAATTATCAACTACATCTTGCATTGTTACTGGAAGATCTCTACGAATACTTTCAATAATTCTTTCTAAGCGATTTACTGATTGTTCTGTAAACATTGATAAATCATCAGAAATTAAATCTAAATATTTATCAACTCTTGTATAATCAGCTTTTGCATATTTTGACTCATTAAGAATAGTATTTAATTTATCTATTAAATTATCTATTTCTGTTTGAGCAGGATTATATTTTCTAAACAATTCTTTTGCTTCATTAACAACTTCCTGTAATTTGTTATCTTGTCTTTCATTCAAAATAAATTCAGCTTTTTCTACTACATAGTCTAATTCCATAGTTGAATTCATCGTTTCATCTTTACCTAAACGTAAATCATCTACATAACCAATAAAAGCATGAGTTTGACTACCAATTCTTTCAAATGGATACATTGTTGTTGCATGTAATCTCTTGTTTTCTGCTGCAACTTCATCATCACCCAATATATCTACTAATTTCCCATTAACATAAAGTGAAGTTACATCTTTAACATTTTTAAATTCTAATTCTACCCATTCATTGAATGGTAGTTCATAGTCAAATGAATAATCCCTACTTTCTCTTGAGAAACCAACTTTTCCAGTTTCTTTTTGAACTGCTTTGATTGTTCCATAACTACTTTCAAATAAAATTTGTTCTTCTGTACTATCAGAAGTACGTTTAACTTTAACTCTTAAATCATTACCTAGACCAACCGTTTTTAATGGTGTATTAACATAACTTTCTCCACCATTTAATTGAAGTGCTTTTTTATTATCTACTGATTGAATAGAAGCATTTTTACCAACAGTTAAATCATATCCATTCTTCGATACATCTTCAAATGAATCCATTGGATAATTAACAATATCATTATCTTGACTTTCAACTTTATATTCAAAATTTGTATTTGGTGCTTTTCCAAGTTCTCTTCTTGTTTCATTAGCTTGATTTAAATTTTGATTTCCTTTACCCCAAAGTTTTGCTCCAAATAATGGAATTGCATTATCAATACGATCATAAACATCATATTCAGTAATACCATTTTCTAAATAATCAGTCATATCATTCCATACTGCGAATGCACCACCAACCATTTGTTTATCTCCAGCTGGTACTTTAAATCCACTAATACTATTAATATCAAGATTATAAAGTGTATTATCATTCAAGTAATCATAATAATACCCTGCTGCTGGAACAACATAATAATGTCCATCATTACAATTAATTAAATCAAATCCTAATTCATACATTTCATCAATGTTAGCCCAACTACCATTCCATAAGTTAATTTGAACATTTTCACTGACTTCTGTCATTTGAGAAACATCTGCTTGAGAACGACGTGATTGTGATAAACTTCCCCAAACACGTGCTGTACGTCCTGTTTCTTTAACATACTTAATCATATCTTTAGCAAATTGTACATAACGAGATTGGTTGGCACTATATTCATCTGCTCCAACATGCACAATTGTATCTTCATCAAATACAGGATCACTACCACTCATATATTCATCAAAAATCTCTTTAACAAAACGGAGACATTCTGTATATTGATTAACTAAATCTAAATGGTCATTTTGTCTACCACTTGTTCCAAGACGTAAATCTGGTCTTACTTTTGTAAGTGCTAAAGAGTGAGCTGGTGTATCAATTTCTGGTACAATATTCACTCCATAAACTCTAGATTCTTTAATAAAATCTTTAAATTCTTCTTTTGTATAATAAACATCTGTACTTGTTAAATCAGCTTTATTTTTACCATCATTTCCACCTTTTTTTATGTTAGATTCTAATCTAAATGCTGAATAAGCATCCATTTCATTTGGTGATAAATTTTCTAATGGAATTAAGTTATCATTTAAATGAATTTGGAAATCATTCATTTTATACCAAGCCATTTGTTGAACAACTTGTTTTAAATAATCCATTGTAAATGTTTTTCTACCAACATCTAATACAAAACCACGTACTTTATAAAGTGGATAATCTCTTGTTATTCCTTGTGGAATATCACTTGTTTGTTTAAGACTTTGTAAAATCGTTCTTGTTGCCCAATATGCTCCAGTAGTTGTTTCAGCTTCTACTTTTACATGATTTTCAATTTCCATCAAGTATCCTTCATCTTGAAGCCCTTTGCTTTTATCTGTTGTTAAAGTAAAATAGAAATCTCCCTTATTAACATGACTTTGGTTTCCTACTACAACTTTTAATGTTTTACCAGTCATTTTCTTATAATCATCTGCCATTGCATTTGCAATATCTTTTAATTGTTGATTTGCAATAACAACCTTAGCTTGACTTCCAACAGTAAATCGACCTGTTGTTCCTTTCCATTCAGCTAATTCTGGTAAAATTTTAGGAGCTGTATTATCACTACTTTCTGTACTATATTGTCCAGGAATTCTTACAGAAATTTCTTTAAATTTATAATTTCTCTTAGAAGTTGCTGGACTATCTCCTCTTATCGTTTCTATTGTTTTATCTACAATTTTGAAAGAAACTTTTACTTCTTTATCAGAAATAGGTTGATAAATATTTAATTCATTATCAACAACTTGTTCTAAATCAGTTCCATTATATGTAACTTCATACTCATTTTCTTCAGCAGTTTCAGTCGGTAAATGAACAACTAATTTTGAACTTCCTTTTTGAGGTGTTTCAACAGTAATCATATCCAATACTTCATCCATAGTTGGTCTTTGAATAATATTACCACCATAAATCTCTATTTCACTCACTGATACATTATTCCAATAAATAGAACTATCTGGATCTTGACCATCATAATCATGAATGAATAGACGAACATAACGTGTTTGATAAACTCTATCCAATACAATTTTTTGTTCTTTTTTAGATGGTTGTTGTGTGAAAGTTTTGACAGTTTGCCAATCAGCTTCACCAGTTTGTTCATTTGTTAATTCATCAGCAATTTGAATTTCATAATTGGTTGCTTTTCTTTCCCACCAAAATACTTTAACAACTTCCACATTCATTTTCTTACCTAAATCAACATAAATCCAATGTGGTTGATGAACAGCATTTGTATCAGAAGAAGAACCATCAATTGCAGAAGCCCATCTATTTGGTTTAGCTGTTGTATTCCCATCAACAACTTTCTCAGCTCCTAAAGCAGGATCTTCACAATCACTAGCTACTGCTGTTTTATTTAAAGCAACATTTTCTGTTGGATCTTGTGCATCGATATCAACATTAAAAATCTTAAATTCACAACAAGACACACTGTTATAACCATTCATTGCTGTTACTTCAAGTTTAACATAACGTCCTCTTACTTCTTCATCTAAAACAACTTCCGATGTTTTTCCACTACTTCCAGTTTGAGCAACAACAGGAGTTCCCCATGAAGTTGTATCATTAGAAACATAAATATTATAATTTTTAGCATTAACACTATCACTTTCCCAAATCATTTGGAATTTATTCATTTCTGTTTCTTGCCCCAAATCAACATAAGCCCATTGTGTTACACCTTGTTCTGATGACCATCTTGATACATCATCACCATCTGTCAACTTTGATGCAGGCATAGTTGCATATTGATTACTTGCTGTTACTGTCTTATTTAAAGCAAGATTTAATGTAGGATTTTTTATATTTTCTCTTGCATATATTTCCATTTCATAAATAGAAATAGAATTCCACGATCCATCACTATCAGGATCTTTAGCAGTTGCTGAGTCAATATATAATCTTACATAACGAGCTTGATACATTTGATCTAACACAATTTCATCTGTTAAAGTTTTTGGACGATCTGTAAATGTTTTAACAGTTTGCCAATCTCCTTCTCCTGTTTGTGCATTTGTTAATGTTTGAGCAATTTGTATCTTGTATGCTGTTGCTTTTCTTGTTTCCCAAAAAACTTTAACAACATTAAAAGATTGTTCTTCTCCTAAATCTATATAAATCCAATGAGGTGCATTTTTAACAGCACTTCCCCATCTTGAACCTCTTGATGTTGTATCTCCATCAACTGCTAAAGATGGTCTTACCGAATTAGCTTCTTGAGAACTAGCCACTGCAGTTTTATTTAATGCTAAATTCGTTTCTTCTTTAGCTTGAACATCTACAACTTGTAATGAAAAGGTACTTGTTAGACATAAAGCCAAACCAATTAAACACTTCCCAATTTTAGGTATTATTCTTTTCATTGATGCTTTCTCCTTTCCCTGATTATAAAAATTTTTTGTATATTTCTATAACCAATTATGATATTCTCATAATTTTTTTAATATATCTCTTTATTTATTAACCATATAATAGATAGAAGGTAGCAACTACCTTCTATCTAAAAAGCTTTTATCCTTGTTTTCTCTTTCTCAATGTCATATAAACTCCTATTGCACACATTGCAAGGATTGCATATGGAGCTATCATAACATCATCACCAGTTTTTACACCATTAACATTTTTGATATTTGTTGGTTGATTTGGCTTTGGTTGTACTGTTGGTTTATTTGTTGTATCAACTTCTTCCCCTAATACATCACTATCAATAGATGGTTTATCTTCTGATGGTTTATTTGTTTGATTGAATGATTTTAAAACATCATCCAATGCTTTTTGTAAATTTTGTGCATATTGATCCACAACTTTTTGTTCATTTATCTTCTTATTATAATCAATAGTTGCAATTATTTTATTTAATGCTTCTACTTTTTTAGCATCAAATGCTGATAAATCTTCTGGTATTTTATTTAATATTTCTTGAACCTTACTATAATCAGCAGTTTTATAAATTAATGCTTCTAAAGCTTCTTCATATACAAATTTAACTTTATTAAATTCAACTAATGATAAATCTTCATTCATTCCTACTAAATTGTCATATGCTTGTTTGTATTCTTTATAACTTTCTACTGTATAATCAGCACTATCTTTAAGTTTTAAGTTTTGAACATATTCTTTCCAAGCTTTTGTTCCACTTAATTCTAATTTATCAATAGCTTGACGAAGATTTGTTGTTGCTTCTTTTACTTCTTGTACATTACCATCAATAATAACTTGCTCTGCAGATTTCATCATATCAGCAACAACTTGATAAGATTCTTTTGTATATGATGATTCATCTAATTTATTCACTTTATTCATCATATCTTTAAGTGCTGTTATATTAACAAGAGCTGTTTTTGCATTTGTAATATTTGTAGCATGTACATCATATTGATCTCTTGTTGTATTTTCAACTGCTGTTTGAGCATCATTAATCGCTGCTTGAAGTTTATTATAAGAATCAATTGTATAATTCTTACTATCAACTTTCATAGCATCTTGAATAATATCTTCAAGTAAATCACTATTAGGAACTAATGCTTGTTTCTTCACATGAATTGCTTCTATTTGATCAGTTATTTCCTTAGCAGTTCCATTTTCTAATAATTTCTTACCATCATCAATAGCTTGTACATATCCATCAAATGTAACTTTTGTATAAAGTTCACTATTAAATGTTTCATATTCATTAATAACTTCTTTTAACTCAACAACACTAACCAATGATTTTCCTTTATTTTCTAATTTTTCAATTAATTCTTTAAAAGTCATTGGTGTTGTTGTTTCATCTTCAACAGCTGTTTCTAAAGCTTCTTTTGCATTTGTATAAGCATCAAATGTTGCTTTTGTATAATCTTCTGCATCTTTTTGAAGATTATTTTCTTTTTCTAGAAGTAAAATAGCATTCTCTTTATGATAATTTGAATATTTTAATGCATCTCTTTTCTCTGTTAATTGAAGAATTAATTTATCAGCTACTTTTTGAGATAAATTGTCTTTATCTTCAAATGCTTCTTTAGCAATATTATAACTTTCTAAATAGTTATTATAACTAGTCATTGTATAATAATGTTCTTCATTAGATACTTTTGCATCTAATAATGCTTTTAGTTCTGTACCAGTATATTTCATTTCTGGTTTTTCAATAGCCATTCTTAATTGACCTGTAATATTTTCAATTGATACTTTAGAAGCATAAGTATTGTTATAAACATCATTTGCTATACTTAAAGCATCTTCATAACTCTTTTTAGAAGTATCTGTCCATGTTGAAAGATCTACTGGTTGGTCAATTAATGCCTTGAGAGCAACTCTTGCTTCAGTTACATCTTCAACATTCTTATATGCTGCAATTTCAATAATTTCAGGAATAGTATCTTCCCACATAACTTTTATTTCTTTCATTGTTACGTTTTCAGGAATATTAAATTCAGTAACTGTTTGATTTAATTTTCCTAATAAAACTTCTTCTGTTTCAAAACTTCCTTCATTAAGCTTTGTATACACTGTTGCATAAACATTTGCTTGACTAGGTGTTCCTTCTGAAATAATTCTAACAGTTCTTATTCCATTTGGTTTTGATAATACATATCTAAAAGAACTATCCTTAGCACTAGATTTATAAGAAGTTGTATAATCTCCATCTAACATATATGATGGAAGTTTACCATTTTCTTCAATATCTTCACTTACTATACTACGACTTGATTCTGGTGATACATATTCATTATTATTAATTGTAATTTCATAGAAAGCAGGGAATCTATGTCTAAATGGTGCTGTAAATCTAACTCTTAGATATCTTCCTTTTGCACTATCATCTTCAACAATTCCTTCTTTATACATATTTCCCGGATTTTTACTGTCATGAATAAGTTCATCATAATTCTTAGCTACAACATTCATATGAGAACTATCATTTTCTTGTCCATCACCAATAGTTAAAACAGGTGTCCAACTATTACCATCAGGATCATTAGAAACTTCAAAAATTGCATCTCTAATATAATCTTTTTCCGTTTCTTTTACATAATATCTTAAATTATGAATTGTTCTTTCTTGCCCTAAATCAAAGATAACATATGCTGGAGTTGCTCCATTATTAACAATTTGATAATCTCCAATACATGCTTTAGTTGTTAAATCACCATCAAAAATTTTATATGAATCTTTTAAATTACGCATATCTTGAGTTGTTCCATATGCTGCATTAATACCCATATTTGTTTTATAGAATTGAGGTGATGAAACTTGATTATAAGCCATTTTAAATTCATTAATAGTTAATGCTTTCTTTCCATTACTATTATTAACAATTCTTATATATCGAGCATCTTTATTAACAACATCATTTGTATTATTTATTCTATGCCACTCTATTGCATTTGTAGAATATTCAACACTTAATTCATTATTTAAACCTGAAATATCATATGATAATTTTTCTATTTTAAATATATCTGTCATTTCAAGACCAATATACTCTCCAGATTCAAGTTCTATATTTCCTCTTGTTAATTGATATAAATTATCTTCAAGACGAGATAAAATTGGACTCTTTTCTACATTTGTATATAAATATTCAGTTGTTCCTCCAATTTGATCAGCATTAAGATTCAAATCTTCAACTTCAAATTCATAAACTTTCCACCATTTATGAGTTCCAAATCCATCGTTACTTGGATCTCCTAAATTGACTAGACGTACTTTTGTTGCAGAAACACCATTTCCATTAGCAACAAGTTCAGCACCAGCATTATCAAACGAATGTATTTCATGCCATTGCCCATCTGTTCCAAAATATTCAATAACTCCCTTTATAACCTTATCACCATTATCTTGTGTTAATTTAATTTCACCAACACGAATAGCATCACTATATTCTATTGTTATATTAGCATTAACAGGAATTGTATCTTTACAACCACCATTATTATGATCTGGTAATACTGTATAATCATTATTTAAATAAGCATATGTTCCCTTATCACCATCAATAATTTTTTCTAATGGACCATATGAAGAACTATTTAAAGCAATTCCTACTCCATTAGCAACAATTGTTTTTGTAATATCTTCTGGATTCGTTGTTGTAGCTTCATTGACTTCAATTTCATATAACTTCCACCACTTACGTGTTCCATAATTATCATTATTTTTATCTGTTGTATTTTCAATACGAATAGCTGTTGCAGTAACTCCATTTCCTTCAACTGTTAATGTTGATTCTGCTCCACTAAATGTTTGTAGCTCATGCCATTGTCCATCTGTTCCTAAATATTCAATACAACCTTCTGTTATCTTATCACCACTATCTTGAGTCATTTTAATTGTGGCAAGTTTCATAGCACGACTGAAATTAACTTTTACTTTAGCTCCAACAGGAATTGTATCTTTTGAACGATTATCACTTGAAGATGGTAATCCATTTGCTAAAACACTATAATCATTATTTAAATGAGCAAATGTTGTTGTATTTCCATCAACAATATTATTAACTGCTCCTCCTGCTATTCCTAACTGTTCTAATTCAACAGTTAATGTTACTTCATCCTCTGGATTTTCACTAGGTACATCAGTAAGAGTTCTTACTTTAAATTCTCCTAATCTCCACCAAATAGGACGTTCTCCATCTATAACAAGACGAATAGCACTTGTATATATATTTTTATCACTTAAATCAATATCTTGATGAAGATCTCGATTAATTGTAACACCTTCAATAGTAATCCATTTTCCTTTATTATCTAAATATTCTAAATGTCCTTCATGAATGGCATCACCATTTAAACTATAAGCTTGTGCAAAATCAACACCTGTTACAAAATCATACTTACCTAAATTATATTGAACATAATCTCCTGGTAAAACTGAATTACCACCAGCATGATGAAGATGTGCTTCAACAACTTGTTTTTGTGCAGTTGTTCCTTCAGTTTTTCCTAACACACCATCACATAATTGACCATCATTAAGATCTCTAATACCTACATTTTCTAAAACCAAATTTGTTTTATAGCCTTTTTCCTCTGGTGTTATACCAAATGGATTCATAGATACTTCTGCTTGTAAAGTACAATATTCTGCTAATGTATTAATGAAAGGAACAATATGTTGAACTCCCACTTCTGCTCTCTCATAATAATCAACATATAAGAATTTATGTCCTTTACTCTTATCAAAAGCTGCTTTTCCTTCACTATTATATTTTAAAAGACCAGATACATCTCCTTTTTGCGCTGCTTCAACACCATTAATATATGCAAAAATAGCATCTAATGTATCTTCCCAACAATCAAGGAATACTCCCATTTGTTCACGTTCTAATAAACCTTCATTACCTGAAGCTTTAAAAACCTTGACTGCATCTTTTAAAATTTCAAATTCTTCTCTTATTCTTGCATAATCTTCATCAGTTAAAGTTCCATCTTTTAATTTATTAATAAAATCATTTAATATTGGTTTTAACTCAACCGATTCTTCAAGTTTTGTTACTCTTCCATCCATATTTTGATTAATCATATGTTTTGATAATTCTTTTAAAGCATTTGATGCTCCTGTTTCTATTGCAGAATTATGATCTACATATTTAAAAGAATCTTCGTAGGCTTGATCAGCTTCAGCTTCAGTCCAAATATGCCATGAATAAGCAGCATTACCAAAAATAGCCACTTTACTTGGTTTAGATTGTTGCATTGGATTCAAAATAATTCCTTGAATATTACTTGGACTTACACCTGCATGAAGGAATGTTTTATATCCTCCCATAATCAAATGTGAATGTGAATTATCTGAACATGGCCAGTTAATCCACATATAAGGTCCACGCCCTGTATTACGAGTAAATGTATCAGTAAAGCTTGTTGTTACTTCTCCCCAAATTCTTCCACCAGTCATAACAATTTGTACATCTTCAGGATTTGTTTGTTTTAATGGTGTAAACTCAGCAGAAGAACCATTTCCCATATAATCAAACGGAACAAAAGGAATTGTTGTTTTCATATCTGGATATTCTCTTTTGACTTCTCCTTTTAACCAAGCTGTTAAATCATTTAAAATTCTCTTTTCATTTTCTCCACCAGGATTAACAAAGTCATCTGCTAAAAGAGCAATTTGTCTTGCCCCACGATCAATAACTTGTTTATATTTTGCTTTTAATGCTGCTAAAGAAGCATCATAATTATTAAAATTGAATGAATTTCCATGTGGAAATGGATGTAATGCAAAAACAAATCTACATTTAGAATCATTTCCAGCTTTTACTAATGGATCTATTTTATTTTTAATTTCATCATCAGTATATAATATATTCCATTGTGTACGATGTTTTGCATCATCTTTTGGAGCATAGAAATATGAATTTAACTTATAATATCCTCCCCACTCCATCAAATCACAACGATCACTTGTTGACCATGGATTTCCATAATATCCTTCAATAAAACCTCTACTTTTAACATCTGCATAATCTTCAATAGTTAAATTTAAAATCGTACGACTATCCATTTGTGCAAATATATGATATAAAGTTGTCAAACCATAAAATGCTGCATCTGTATCTTTTCCCAAAATAACAATTGTACCATTGTCAATTGATAAATAATATGAATCTAATTTTTCAAACAATGTACTTTTATCTGCTTTTACATACTCATCAGCAACATCTCCAGAATTATATATACCAACAAGTACATTTGTTGTTTTGTTAGTATCTTCAATTTCTGTTCCATTTTTCACGTTTAAATTTTTTAATGCAGCAACTTCTTTTAAACGTTCTTTTGTTTCTTTATCAATACCCTCTCCAAAAACCACATTAAGATTATCTCTTAAAATAAAATCTTGACCTGTGTAGCGAATTGAATGTGGAATCGGATAAAGTTCATATTCTTTTGTACTTTGTGTTTCTTCTAATGCTTGAACATTTGTCAACATTGATTTTCCTGTAAAATTCAAAGTACAAAACGCCAAAGAACTTGCGATTACAACTTTTAAAATTTTCTTTAACATTTCTTTCATTTCCTCCCTTAATTTTCTAATAACATTAAATACATTTCTATAAATTCCTTTCTTTCCTCCTTTTTCTTATTTTTCATTTTTGAACAAATAAAAAAGCAAGACTAAAAAGCAATAATAAAAAATGCTTTTTAGGTCTTGCCTAATCGAATAGTCACAATCCTACACAAGTAATTATACTTCACATTCATAATATCTGTCAATTTATTTATGAAAATATATCTTTTTTTATCTTAATTTTTTATTGTTTTTTAGTATTTTTTACTCAAAAGAAAAGAGAAAGAATAATTCTTTCTCTAAATTATTTTTCAAAGTGTTGAGCAACCTCTTGTAAATGTTCAATAATTGGAAGATGTTGAGGACATACACCTTCACATTGTCCACAACCAATACACTCACTTGCTTTTCCAAAGACTTTAGCAAGATTATCATAATATTCACCTTGAGGTGTCCATCCTTTTTCTTTAATTTCTTGTTTATCGGCATTATACAATGAAAAATATTTTGGAATAGCAATTTTCATTGGACAACCATCTGTACAATATGAACAGCCAGTACAAGGAATAGCAATATTTGCATTAATAATATTAACTGCTTCATTAATTAATGATAATTCTTTTTCATTTAATGGTTTGAAATCACTCATATAATCTGTATTATCTAATAATTGTTCCATATTACTCATACCACTTAATACCATCATAACATTATCTAAACCTGCAACAAAACGAATTGCCCATGATGGAACTGACATATCAGGATGATATTCTTTAAATAATTGTTCTACTTCTTCTGGAACTTTCGCAAGTGTTCCACCTTTAACAGGTTCCATTACAATGACTTTTTTACCATGTTTTTTAGCAACTTCATAACACTTTCTTGATTGAACACCAATACTATCCCAATCTAAATAATTAATTTGTAATTGTACAAATTCCATTTCTGGATGCTCTGTTAAAATTTGATCTAAAAATTCAGCATCATCATGGAAAGAAAATCCCATTGTTTTAATGAATCCTTGTTCTTTCTTCTCTTTAATCCATTCATAACAATCTAATTGATTATAAACTTCATTTGAATGATGATTGACATCATGTAATAAATAATAATCAAAAAAAGTAACTCCTGTTTTTTCTAATTGCTGATTAAAGATTTTATCTCTATCTTCCTTTGTTTGAATAAAACCAGAATGTAACTTTGTTGCTAAAGTAAAACTATCTCTAGGATGACGTTTAACCAATGCTTCTTTTGTGGCACTTTCACTTGCAAATCCACAATACATCCATGCAGTATCAAAATAAGTAAATCCTCTTTCTAAAAAAGTATCTACCATTTTCTTTGTTTGTTCAATATCAATCTTTGATGGATCATTGGCATCTAATGAAGGTAATCTCATTAAACCAAAACCTAATTTTTTATTATTCATATTCTTTTCCTCCTTAATATTATTTTATAATTTTTATATATATAAAATCAATCATTTATAAACAACATGTATGATTATTTTGATATTGCGAACATCTTTTCTGATTTCTAATAATAACTTGTCCTTTCACTTCCATAATAGCATCTTCATTTATAATACTTCCAACACTATCAACCAAAATAGTTCCAGATTTAACATTTTTAATTGAATCAACATGCCCTACTATATCTGCTTCTACTTCACTATATTCAAATGCTAAATCACAATCAATCATCTCACAATTAATTAACTTTAAATCTTCACAATAACAAAATGGTTGTGTACCTATAATTTTACAATTTATTAATGTAAGCCCTTTAGAAAACCATGCTAAATATTCTCCTTTTAATACTGAATCTCTAACAATTATATTTTGACTATGCCAAAAAGCATCTTTTGTATCTAAATATGAATTTGTGATTTCTAAATCATTCATATATTGAAATGAATATTTCCCACTAAATTGAAGATTATCTATTTTTACATGATTAGAATGTAACATCATATATTCACTATTGATTGTACTATCTTGAATAGTTATATGTTCACATTGCCAACCAAATTCAGGTGAATCAATCTGACTATTTTTCACAATAGTTTGACTACATTCTCTTAAAATCTTAATTCCTGTTATTTGACAATGATCAATAAGTCCATGATGTGCATACCAAATAGGTGCTCTTGTCAATTCATCTAATGATGAATTTTTTAATGTATATTCTTCTACATGCCACATTGGATAACGTAATGAGAATTGACAATGATTCACAAGAATATGTCTTGCTTCTTTTAAAACGGATTCTCCATCTGCTTTTCCAGCAAAGGTACAATTTCTAACTTCTGTATTTTCTAAATGATATAATGCTCTCTCTTCATCAAATGTTTGATTTTCAATTAATTTCATACCTAACCTCCTTATTTTTGAGAATTTTTTATTTGACATATCAAATAATCTAAACAATCTATCTTTTTTTGATACTGGTGAGTTTTTTCTAACAAATGACATCTTACTCTTTTTAAAACAAGTATTTGTTGATTGATATCTTGTTGTTTATAACTTTCAAAAAAACAATCAATATCTTTTTGTTGACAACCTATATCTTTCAAACATGTAATAATTTTATTTTCTGATATCTTTTGACTACCCATTTTATTCACCTCGATTATATTGTAATAAAAAAGCATTTAAATATCAAATACCTATATTGAATACTCTCGCATACTTGAAAAGCATATTAAAAAAAATTATACTTTTGTTAGGAGGAAAGTTTATGGAAATAAGAGTTTTACATTATTTTTTAACAATAGCTAGAGAAGAAAGTATATCTGGTGCTGCTAAAGTTTTACATATTACGCAGCCTACTTTATCTAGACAAATGCAAGAACTAGAAGACGAATTTGGAAAAAAACTTTTTGTTCGTGGTAATAGAAAGATTACGCTTACTGATGATGGTTTATTTTTAAGAAAACGTGCTGAAGAAATTATTGAATTGGTTGATAAAACTGAGTCTGAAATGTTAGCTGATCAACAAATACTGAATGGAGATATTTATATTGGTGCTGGTGAAACAGAAAATATGCGTCTTATTATTCAGATTATAGAACGTATTCAAAAAGATTATCCCAATATTAAATTTCATTTTTATAGTGGTAATGCTGATGATGTAACTGATAAGTTAGATAAAGGTTTACTTGATTTTGGTGTCCTTATTGAACCTGTTAATAAAACAAAATATGATTTCATAAAAATTCCTGCAACTGAAACATGGGGTGTTCTAATGAAAAAAGATAGTCCTCTTGCTCATCTTAATCATATTACTCCAGAAGATATTAAAAATAAACCTCTTATTCTTTCAAGTCAAAGCATGGTTAAAAATGAAATAGCAAGTTGGTTTGGAAAAAGTTATGAAAACTTAAACATTATAGCCACTTATAACCTTATTTATAATGCTTCTTTAATGGTTGAAGAAAATATGGGATATGCTTTAACTATAGATAAATTAATAAATACGACTGGTAAAAGTCGTTTATGTTTTAAACCATTATATCCAAAATTAGAAAAAGAGCTTGTTATTGTATGGAAAAAATATCAATTTTTTTCTAAAACTGTTGATTTTTTTCTCCAAGAACTTCAAAAAACTTTTCATTAAAAATACCACCTATTATGTGATAGGTGGATTTATATTTAATGAAATAATATTTATCCTTTTCCTATATTTAAATTTTTTATTATATCTTCATCAAGGATACTATCCTTCTATTTCATATATTTGAATACTTTTTATAACTTAATAGAGTATTCATATAATGTTCAAAATATCAAAAAGAAAAGCATAGCTTTCAATAATGAATTTATTGAAAGTTATACTTTTTTAATTGGCATTAGACGCTGCTATTTTGACTTTACTCCAATATTCAGCTATGACTTTTCTTGTTTTCTCATCATAAGTGAAAACTTCATCTTTATCATAACCAGTTCGTGGTATGTAAGCATTAATTCCATGATATGCTCCACCCTCTTTAATTAATTCAGTCATAACTTCTTGATTTGGAGAAGTATAACCAACATAACTTGAATTATCCATTGCACCATCATATTCACTTACAAAATTTATAAATTCATGTGCTAATTCTACATTCTTAGCATTTTTAGGGATAACCATAGCATCTGACCAAAGATTTGTTCCTTCTTTTGGCAAATAATATCCTATATTTTCATTTTCGCTCATAACATAAACAGCATCTCCAGAATAAACCAAACCAAGTGCTTTTCTCGCTTGTGCCATGTTATCAATAATTTCATCAGTAACAATTTCTGGTTCCATTGTTTGAACACATTCTACTAACCATTGATATGCTTCTTGTAATTCTTTTTGACTTTTTGTATTCATGGAATAACCTAAAGATTTTAAAGCCATCATAAATGAATCACGCTCTGAATCATATAAATAAATATCACCTTTATATTTTGGATTCTTAAAAATGCCAAAACCATCTTTTTCTAAATCACTTTCTTTAACTTTGGTTTTATCATATACAATTCCAACACTTCCCCAAAAATAAGGTACAGAATATTCATTATGTGAATCATATGGTAAACCTTTAACATTATCAGTTAATAAATCTAAGCCTGTTATTTTATCTTGATCTAACTTTTGTAATAAATCTTCTTGAATTAATCTTTCAATCATATAATCACTAGGAATTAAAATATCATATGACTCACCATTAGCAACCTTAATATACATTTGTTCATTAGATTCAAACAAATCCATAACAACAGTACATCCTGTCGCTTTCTCAAAATCAGAAAGTAAATTTTCTCCTGTATATTCACCACAATTATAAACATGAAGTGTTTGTCCTTGATATTTCTTATTTCCACCACTTAATTGAGACATACTCATACTTACTGCCCCAATAATCATTGCAACAACAAGACCTACCATGACAAAGCGATAATTTTTAGCAATCTTTCCTGCTTTTTCTCTTCTTTGTCTTATCAATGGAACAACATTTACAACGATTAAGACAATTGTAATCAAAACAACTACTAATGTTGAAATAGCATTAATACTTGGGTTAATACGTTTTGACATTGTATAAACCATAATGCTTAAATTTTTAATTCCTTTTCCAGTTACAAAATATGAAATAATAAAATCATCAAATGACATTGTAAAAGCAATCAAAGCTCCTGAAAAAATACCTGGCATAATTTGAGGAACAATCACTTTTATTAAAGCTTGCCAAGGTGTTGCTCCTAGATCCATTGCTGCATCTGCTAAATTAGGATCTAAAGAACGAATTTTAGGCATGACACTTAAAATAACATAAGGAATACAAAATGCAATATGTGCAAGTAACATTGTCATAAGACCTTTTTCTACTTTGATTGTAATAAAGAATAACATCAATCCAATTGCTGTAACTATTTCAGGATTCATGATTGGAAAGTCATTAACTTGCATTATAAGATCATGTACAATTTTCTTGGATTTTGATAAACCAATTGCACTAATTGTTCCAATAATAGTAGAAATAATAGTTGCTAAAATAGCCACTATAATTGTAATATATAACGATTCCATCATGGCATTATTTGTTAACATCTTCTCATACCATTGTAAACTAAAACCAGTAAAATGAGTTAAAGATTTACTTGAATTAAAAGAAAAAACAATCATAAAGAGAATAGGTAAATAAAAGAAGATAGTCATTATTATCATGATAATCGTTCCTATTGGACGTTTATTACTTTTCATGTATCTTCTCCTTTCCCTTACCAGAATTACGTAATTCTACTTGTCTTACAGCATACATACTTAACATCATAATGACAGCCATAATCATAGAAATAGCACTACCAAAATTCCATTCTCCAACTGTAATAAATTGGTTTTCAATAACATTTCCAATTAAGAAATATTGTCCTCCTCCCAATAATTTAGGAATAAAGAATGAACTAACAGCTGGTAAAAAGACTAAAGAAATACCACTAATAACACCTGGTAATGATAATGGGAAAGTTACTTTCCAAAATGTTCTTTTAGGATCTGCACCTAAGTCTGCACTTGCTTCTAATAAAGATTTATCCATCTTTGATAAAGAAGTATTAATTTGTAGAATCATAAAAGGCACAAAATTATAAACCATTCCTAACATAACTGCTCCTTCTGTATAAAGCAATTGAGTATGATGAAATCCTAACATATTAAGCAAAGTTTGAAAAATTCCTCCATCAGATAAAAGTCCAATCCAAGCATATGTTCTTACAAGCATATTAATCCACATAGGCAAAGTAATCATCAATATTAATATACGACTCACTCTTTCACTACATCGTGAAATAAAATAAGCTGTTGGATATCCAATAAGAATACATATAATAGTTGTTTTTAAAGCAATTGAAATTGATCGCCATAATATCAATAAGAAATCAGGGTCGGTAAAAAATTTCTTAAAGTTATCAAATGTAAACATAAAATTAACAACACCATTACCCCCATTTGTCATTGAATAAAAAGCAATCAATAACATTGGTAATAAAAGCATAATAATACTCCATATGATATAAGGCATTGCTAAATGTGAAAACTTTTTCATTTAAAATACCATTTTTTCCATTACATGAATATCTTCAGGACTAAATGTTAAACCGACCTCTTGTCCTTCTTCAATAAAATCAGTTGTATGTATCTTTAATTCTCTACCTTCTGTTGAGAACTTCACTTGATAAACACCAACTTCTATATTTTCAGGATCAAAATCATAATCCACATAAATATCAACTGTTTCATCTTCATTAGATAACTTCCATCCCATCGCATTTGCCCATGTCTTTAAATCAGTATCCAAAGTTACTGATTCTTTCAGTTCATCTACAGTTTTAAAGAAATTAAATGCACTAACAGCTTCATTAGCTTTTTCATTTTTAACAAATTTTTGATCTACAACAATAATTTTTCGAGTAATAGATAAACCAGATGCAGTAGAAAAAGTTACTTGATATTCTCCTAATGCTTCTTCTAAATTATGCTCTATTTTTGTAATAGAAGTAAATGTATCATCTGTTGGATTCCATGCTTGAGCATCTGCTCTGGCTATAATATCCTTATCATCTAAAGATGCAACTTCTTCAATATCCACATAAAAATCATTTGCACTTAATTTTTCATCTCTTTTTTCATTTTCAACATCTCTATTAGAAATCACATTCATATTCACAACAACAGTTGTTCCAGGTACAGTTTCAACCATTACTTCATTCCATACCCCTTTGAATAAAACACTTAAAACTTCACCAGTTAACTTTCCTTGTTCTACTGATACAATATCAATATCCTCTGGTCTTAAAACAATATCAACTTTTTCATTTTCTTTAAATCCAAAATCAACACATTCAAATTCATGATCATCAAATTTAACCTTATAGTCTTCTAACATTACACCTTGAACAATATTACTTTCTCCAATAAAATTAGCTACATATCTATTTACTGGTTCATTATAAATATCTTGAGGTGTTCCTACTTGTTGAATTTCTCCATCTTTCATAACCACAATTTTATCAGACATTGTTAATGCTTCTTCTTGATCATGAGTTACATATATAAAAGTAATACCTACCTCTTGTTGTATTCTTTTTAATTCATATTGCATTTCTTTACGTAATTTTAAATCTAATGCTCCTAAAGGTTCATCAAGTAATAAAACTTGTGGTTCATTAACTAATGCTCTAGCAATCGCAATTCTTTGTTGTTGTCCCCCAGATAATTGTGTAACATTTTTATTTTCATAACCTTCTAAACCAATCAGTTTTAACATTCTCATAACTTTTTGATCTATAACATCTTTACTCATCTTTTTAATTCTTAAACCAAAAGCAATATTTTGGTAAACATTAAGATGTGGAAATAAAGCATATTTTTGAAAGACTGTATTCAATTCTCTTTGGTATGGTGGTTTACTTGCAATATCTTCTCCATCAAAAAGAATAGAACCTTCATTAGCTTCTAAAAAACCTCCTAAAATACGCAGTAATGTTGTTTTTCCACAACCAGATGGTCCTAATAATGTTACAAATTCATTCTCATAAATATCTAAATTAATTCCTTTTAAAACAATTTGTCCATCAAATTCTTTAACTATATTACGAAATTGTATTAACTTCTTCTCCATTTTACTCTCCCTTAACTAAAACATTGGTGGGGTTGTTACCCATAATATCTTTGCTTCACTATTACCAATGTTTTCTAAATAATGACTACACTTCCCATTTATATAAAAAGTTTCTTTTGCCTTTAATTTATATTTTTTGTTATCTCTTACTAAAACAATGTTTCCCTTCAATATATAACCAAATTCTTCTCCACTATGACTTTCCATCAATCGACTTCTTTGTTTAGGATATAATGTCAATAAAATAGGTTCCATTTCATTTTTTTGAGCATTTGGAATAATCCATTCAATTTTGTACTCATCTTTTTCATCTATAAAGAAATCCTGTGTATGAAATACAATTTGTTCTTCTGTATCAGATTGAAAAAATTCCGAAAGATTGGTGCCTAAAGCCTCTAAAATATCCTCTAATGTTGAAATACTAGGACTGGTTAAATTCCTTTCTACTTGGGATAAAAAACCTTTGGTCAATTCACTTCTTGATGCTAATTCTTGAAGTGTTAAATCATTACTAATTCTTAATTCTTTTAATTTATTTCCAATATTCATAATGCCCTCCAAATGTTTGATTATATTAAACTTTTTGTATATATAGATAACACAAATATATTATACATATTTTTACATAAATTACAATAAAAAATTTAATATATTTTATTTATTGTTCACTATATTAAACTTTTTAAATAAAAAAATTATAGAATTTTTATTCTATAATTTCATTATTCATGATTATGTGCCATGACACCAACAAGAGCATGAGGCACATATAATTCTTCTAGGTATTTTTTCTCTTCTTCACTTAATTGGATATCAATTGCTTTTATCGCACCATCAATATGATGGCATTTTGTTGCTCCAATAATTGGTGAAGCAACTTGAGACATAAGCCAAGCCAATGAAATCTCTGTCATAGATACACCTTTTTTATTTGCTAGTTCTTCTACTCTATGAATAATTTTTAAATCTTCCTCTTCTGTGGCTTTATATTTTCCTTTAGCATAATTATCTTCTCTCATTCTTTTTGATGACATACCTGGATGTTTTGCTAATCTTCCTGAAGCTAAAGCACTATAAGGAGTCATAGCAATATGATGTAAATCACAATAAGGTTTCATTTCTCTTTCCTCTTCTCTAAAGATTAAATTATAATGGCCTTGAACAGAAATAAATTGTGCCCAACCATTCTTTTTAGCAATCTCATTCGCTTTTGCAATTTGCCAAGCATAACAGTTAGATATTCCTATATATCTCACTTTCTTTAAAAGAATCATATCATTTAAAATATTCATTGTTTCTTCAATAGGAGTATGATAGTCCCATTCATGTAAAATATAAAGATCAATATAATCAGTTTGTAATCTTTTTAAACTATTATTTAAACAGGTTTCAATATGATCTCTAACACTCATTCCTGCTTCTATTTGTTCCTTTGTTCTTCCGTGAAATTTAGTTGCTATAATTATGTCTTCTCTTTTGGCACACTCTTTTATAAAACGGCCTACATATTCTTCACTTGTTCCACCTTGATATGCCATAGCTGTATCAAAAAAATTAATGCCTTTTAATAAAGCATATTTCATAATATCCTTTGATTCTTGATAAGGTAATGTCCATGAATGCATTCCTTTCTTCGCTTCGCCAAAACCCATACATCCTAAACAAACTTTTGAAACCTTTAAATCTGAATTTCCTAAATAAATATATTCCATCATAACCTCCTATATATCTTGTCTCATAACATCAATAAGTTGAAATTGACTATTCTCATATTCATAAATAAATATACAACAATGAGGAAAGCCTTTTTCAAACTCTTTCATGGGATCTTGCCATGCTCTTAAAAAGTTAAAATATGCTCCACTATAAATGTCAATCTAAAAATGTACAAATTTGCTCACTTAAGAATGTACAATTT
>CAJUOS010000042.1 GCA_910588075.1 uncultured Erysipelotrichaceae bacterium
CTCAGTCGGTAGAGCAGAGGACTGAAAATCCTCGTGTCGCTGGTTCGATTCCGGCCGGAACCACCATTACAATTTAGTCGAACTTTTATAAAATTATTTATAAAGTGTTTAAGGGAATTATATGTATCTTACATATAGTTCCCTTTTTTTGTTTCTTACATCCATAAATAAAAACAAAAGGATGGGAATGTTTATGGAAACAGAAAAAAAATGTATTGCAATTACTAATCAAAAAGGTGGAGTTGGAAAAACAACAACAGCCACAGCAGTTTCAATTGCTGCTGCTGAATTACTGGAGAAGAAAGTATTATTGATTGATACTGATCCACAGGCTAATTCAACAAGACAGTTTATTGGAAATAAGGTTAGATCTGGAAGTGATTTAGTAGAATATATTATAAATTATATTCCAGATGAAGTAAGTGATGAGCAGATAACTTTATCTCATTTGTTGAAGAGAAAAGTTTCAGATGTTCATAAGGCAATAATGAAAACCAATTATAAAAATTTAGATTTTATTGCTTCAAATTTAGATTTAAATTTTACAAAAAGATTTTTAAGCTCTAGTGCTAAATATATTAAGAGCATTATAGAGCCACTTAAAAATGAATATGATCTAATTGTATTTGATTGCGCACCCTCTACAGACAATATTCTATACAATGTTTTAAATGCTGTAGATTGTTGCTATATTCCAATACAACCAGAAATACAGTCTATTGATGGGCTGATGCAAACGATTTTGTTTGCTAATCAAGCATATGATCTTGATAATCCACATTTAAATTTCAAGGTGATTATTACAATGTTTGATTCTCGATTAAAACATCATAGGGAGTTTAAAGATAATCTGTCAAGATTAGCTAATAATCCAGATGCTCATGTATTTAATCATATTCCTGGTAAACACATTGTTTTCAATACGATAAGAAAGCAAAGTGCTTGTGTTGATAGATCTAATTCTTTTGCCAAACAAAAACATTTCATTTTAGAAAATGGTTCAAAGAGACCTAAGATTTCTAATGAATATTTTGAGTTGGTAAAATCAATTTTAGGTGGTGATCTGTAATGGCTTTTTTGTTATCTGACTTATCTGGTAAAGAAATTATTCAAATTCCTTTTGAGGATATTATACCTAATCAATATAATCCTTTAAATCCTTTAGATGAAGATAATATAGGTAAAACAATAGCTTTAGCAATTGCAATATTGGAGGAAGGATTAAATAATCCTCTTACTGGAGAACTTATGCCAGATGGAAAATTTAGGCTAAATAAAGGACATAGTAGGAGAGCTGCTATAGAGTTAATAAGAAATAACGATCAAAGAGTATATTCACAAGTTAAAATCAGATATAGCTCAACAAGATTTGATGTTGTTGATTGTTTTAATGAAGTATTCTCTACTATATCAGATTCAGTTTTATCTTTGATGAGAGACAATGTTTTAGCGAAAGATATAACACCAAAAGCAATGTTTAAATATATTTTGTGTTATATGGAAAATGTTTTACCAAACCGAAGAAAAGAAATGCCTGATTATATAGGTATGCCTACACGAAATATGATAGCTAGAGATTTAGGAATTAAGTCTTTAACAACAGTACAACAACACATGGCTATTGCTAAATCATATTCATTTATTCAAGAGGCTTTTCTTAATGATGAGATTAATATGGCAACAGCTTATTCATTGACACAATGTACAGAAGAAACAGCTCTTGAAGTATTAAATAAAATAAAAGGAAAATCTTCTATTACTTCACTGGATGTAAAAAAGATTATTAAAGAAAAAAAATCAAATAGCGATAAGTATAAATATGCTGAAGAATTGTTGCGTGAAAAGTTTAAAACAAAAGCAATAATAAAAAAGGGTAATATAACTATAAAATTTTCTGATGATAATGATTTGAATAGAATACTTGAACTAATGAAGGCAATTGAGGAAGGAGAAGTATAAGAAATGAATGTAAATAATTGTAATTTAGCAGGATTGGTGGAAAGTGATATAAAACTTTCAGTAAAAAAAGATGTATGCGATTTTTTCTTAAGAGTGAGAAGAGACAGGAAAGATAAAGATATTTATGATCTTATTCAATGTTCAATTTATGGAAAAAAAGCTATAGAATTTGTTTCAAAGATAAAGAAAGGTGATTGTATATATGTTTTTGGATCATATAGATCAAAAAACATAATCATAAATGGCAACTATGAAAAAAATGATTTTCCACATTTTCATGTAGCAAATTTTGAATATTGTAAAAAAAATTAAATCACTAAAGTTCCTTTAGTGTGTATATAGAATTTATATTGTTAGGAGGGAGTCTGTGGAGTTAGTTTCAAGTTCGTTTGCAGGGCAGTTTGTTAATTATAATGCTCTGCATGATTACAAAATGATTTTTAAATTTATTGTAGATAATAAAATATATTCTAACTGTTCATTAAATTTAGAAGAAAAGGTAAAGAAGTTGGTTGAATTTGAAAAAGCTAGAAAAATATCTAAAAATTCAAAACGTAGAAAAATATATGCAATAGAATTATTGGTTATGTTGCCAAAAAATTTAATGAAATCTCAAAAACATCAATTTATTAAAGAGTTTATGTTGAAAATTTCAACAGTATATAAACGAGTTATATACATATACGCATTTGAAGCGATAGGAAATGGAAGTTATTGTAGAATTATAGCGTTTCAAAGAATGATTTACAACAAACCACATTTTGTTCCAGCTAAATATAAAAGAGATATGTATATAAATAAGAACACTGGTCAAACATGTTCAAAAGATGATGTGGATGCGATAAGGATATGTAAAAAAAATGAGGTTAAAAAAGATAAAGAAAATAATGTTATTTATCAAAAAGTAACAATTTCTCCTAAAAAATATCGTTGTTTAAATTTCAAAGATTCAAATGATATAGATAAAAAATTAAAAAGATTTAACTCTTTTAAGAACAAATTACAGAAAAAAGTAATTTATGCACTTTCAAGGATACTAGGATCTCAAAATATTTATATGAAATTAAGACATAAACAATTCAAAAAGAATGATACTGAGATTTCTAAAAGAATACTATATTACAATTCGATTATTAATCAAATTAATATTGATCTACAAATGCTTCAAAATACTTTTTATTATCGTGGACTTATATGGGATAAACGTAACGCATGGAAAAGATTTGAACATATATTCTTCAATATCAACCAAATTTTAAACAATGGATTTATATATTTAAGTGAATCAAATGAAGTAAAGATATCAATTGATCCAAAAAGTCATATTAAAGCATCACAATTTCATGAAAATATGGAAATGTTTAAAACTGTTGCAAAAAATAAAATAAGAAAATGGTATTTAGAAGAGTTCTATGATTCTGAGATAGACAAATGGGTGAAGGAAGAGATGTATGAACGTGTTAGTAATTAATCCAAATCAAATGCCCAAGATAGAAGATGTTAATATTTCAAGATTAAATCATTATGAAAGAATTCAAATACCTGAATTAAGCAAAAAAGCATACTTACTACATAATCCAGAAAATATTGAGGCAAATAGAATTATTAATGAAAATATCTATTATGGAAGTTTAATTATTACAGATGTTTCTTCAGAAGGAAAACTTATAGATATAAGCGAAGAAACAGCAATTATTTTTGGAGAATATATGGGATATAAATTTTTGGAAAGTTCTCTAATAACATTATTGCTTGATTGGTTTAATAATGTAAATTATATAGATCAAAAAACTTTGTGTGAATGTTTTTATGAATTAGAAGATAAAACTTTAGTTGATCAATTTATGAATAATAAACAATTATTAAAGTTTGATTTAAATCCTCGTAGTTTTTGGAAGAATATTAAAAATATTATTGAAGAATTTTGTGATTATAAAAGAAAATCCTTCATTAATGATAAATATATCTTTGATATGGATGGGACATTATTTGAATGGATTCCGCAAGAATGTTTGGAAATTCTTTATGAAAAGGGATATTATCGTTCATTAGATTCTATAACAAACATGCAAATATTGATTAATCAACTTATTAGTTATGGATATGAAGTATATGTAGGAAGTGCCTATCTATCAGATAGTCAATATGCATTAGATGAAAAAAAGTTTTCTATATTAAAAGATTATCCAGAAATTGGTTTAAAGAATTGTATTTTTTGTGATTATGGAAAAGATAAAACACAGTTTGTTCAAAAGTATTTTGATAGTGAGATTAATAAAAAAATGTATTTGATTGATGATTATTCTAAAAACTTGTTTAAATTTCAAAAAGGTGGTGGTCATGGTATTAAGGTTATGAATGGACTCAATGGTACAAAGGGAACTTGGCAGGGAAAGAAGATTGATATTATATCTTCGAAAGATATTTTTAATGATTTTACTTGTTTATTAGAACATAGATTGGAACAAAAATTAGAAAAAGAAAGGGTATAAATATGGAAGAACAATATAAAAGACATTCTAAACATGAATATAAATTAGAGGATTTATTTCATTGTATGAAAAAAGAGATAGTATTAAATTTGAAAAAAATTGTTATTGATGATTTAGGATGTCAAGAGACAATTTTATCTATAGATTCAATAAATAGCATTGCAAATAAAGCATTTATTGATATAGATGAATTAAAAAATATAAAACTGAGTTATGAAAATAGCATTGTTTTACAGAGAGGAAATTTTGTAATTATTATATTTACTAAAGATAATAATTTTTATCACGTAATTATTGACTTGGATACAGAAAGACCATGCATAATTGCTAAAAAGAATAATAATAAAATTTATATTTATGACTTGATCAAAAGTGAATGGAGAATAGAAAGAAATATTGATATTGAAGTAACTGTTTCAAAGGGGTGAAAAAATGTCTATTAAAAAAATTGATTTAAAGAAGACCAGAAAAAATGGTAAGAAGATATGTGAATCGTATTTATCAGCTTTAGAAGTATTGAGATTGGATTTAGAAGATAGTTATATATTTTCAACTTCTGTCATTTCAGTATCATCTGATCAGAAAACAGAAAATAACATTGAAAAATTATATATTGAATATTCAGAGGAAAAACTACATCAATTTCATCCAGCATCAAATTTCTTAAAGATGTGTTCTAAAATATCAAGAATAAATTCACAATGTGGTGACTTTCTTTTGAATAAATATTTTTATCAAAAAACAGATGATATTATTCAAAATGATATATTGAGTATTCCAAAGAGAGAATTTCTTTATATTAAAAATAAGAGTTATGAGTATGTAGCACATATTTCTGATGAAGTTGTGTATTTTGATTAGTAGTCATATCTGACTACTAAATTATGAAAGATAGAAAGGAAAAATTGAAGATGATTAGAATTGTAGTCAATCAAAAAAGATGTAATTTTGATTTTAAAAAAATTGTTGATTATAGAGCCAATGAATTAATCAACAGAGGTTATATTATAAAAAGTATTAAGTATAAGCACTCTAAAGAATCTAAAAGATTTACAGGTGCAGTTATTAATTATATCCCAAGGCTATAAGTACATTGAAAGTGTATATTATTTAATTGAAAATCAAGTACAAAGGAATAATGGAGAAATTAAATTTATGTTATTGAAAGATTATTTTGAAGATCAAGACTCAAAAAATTGGATTATAGAATATAACAGTGAACTCTATTTGCTATCATAGTGTTACGAAGATCATAGATACTATGTTAATTGTTTGGAGCGAGAATATGGTTGTTATGATATTGATAAGTTTGTTGAATTTATTAAATCAATAAATCATATTTAAAGGTTTCAGAATATGATATTTGGAGAAGGTGAATAAGTTGAAGAAATGGATTATTACAGATAAGAAAAATTATATAACAGTTATTTATGCAGCAAATGTGTTTCATTACGAATATTTGTTTATTAAAGAAAATGATATTCCAGTTATATATGTGGAGAATGTTTCAATACGAGATGTATTGATGATTCATAGAAATATGTTTATGAATATTATACTTGCTCCAATAACTTTATATAACTATTTATTTCATTATGAATTGGAAAGGATCAGTGTAGATCAAAGAGAAATTAAAATATTTTGTGAGGAGATAATGAAAAATAACGAAACTAAGATACATGAACAAATTGTAAGGAAGTGAAAGAGAAGTTGGGAAAAATGTTAAGCAAAGAAGAAAAATTAATTCGCTCTTTAAGTGCCATTAAGCAAGTATTATCAGCAGACTTAGGGGTTGAATATATCAGAATTGAAGTAGAACTGGAAGATAATTTAAAGGAGAGCTTTAATTGCATTGAAGAAATTGAGAAACATATTGTTAATTATGTTAATGGTAGTCAGCCGCTCAAATTTGAAGAACTTCATAAAGACATGTGGATATGGGATAAACAATATAAATCATTTTTAAAAGTCATAGGATTTTATGGATTTGATATACATGTTAAATCTGGTGTTGGTATTTATGAATATGATTATTATATTAAATTTGAGAAAAATCGTTTCTATGCAAGACAGATAGAGGAATGAATGTTTCTGTATTAGAAGTAATATTTAAAGCATTATATAAGGGGGCGTGATTAAAATGCTAATGTTACCAATAAAGAGAAAATGGTTTGATATGATTCTTTCTGGAGAGAAAACAGAAGAATATAGAGAAATCAAACCTTATTATACAAGTCGATTTCAAAAGTGTTTAAAAGATATGAATGTAATTGAGGCAGTTAGAGATAAGTATACCATTTTTAAGAGGGTAAAATTTATAAATGGATATAATATTAAATCTCCCTATATGATTGTGCGTGTTGCAATTAAAAAAGGATATGGCAAGGAAAAATGGGGTGCTGAACCTAATAAGTTATATTATGTGCTGAAAATTATAGAAATATTAGAAGTTGGAAATACATAGAGAGCAGGTGTTTAAAATGGATAAGGATAGAAAAGATATTATTAGAAAAATTGAAAAATTAATGGCGATTGCCAGTGATCCTGCTGCATCAGATCAGGAGATACAATTATCTGCATTTAAGGTTAATAAACTAATGATACAGTATAAGATAGATGAATATGAATTATTAGGGGAAACAAAAAATAAGAATGTACTGTCAAAAACACTGGATATAAAGTCAACTGGATACTGCCATTGGGTTTTAAGAGTTTTAGCAAAGCATTTTAGATGTAGAACCTATTATAGAGGAAAGATAAATGCTAATAACTGTACTTTTGGATTTTATGGTTTAGAAGATGACCTGAAAATAATTATGCCAATAGCTGAAGCATTAGTAAAGTATCTAGATAATAATCTTAAAGATTTAAAAGAGTGCTATATCTATGATATTGATTTTAGAAAGTTTAAAAGATCATATTTCTCAGGATTCGCAGATGGATTAGATAGTATTTTGAATCAGGCATTATTGGAAATGAAGATTGATGAAAAGTATGAGGTTGCTATTATAGGAGTGCCTGCTATAGTTGAAGATTACTTTGAAAAAAATATCAGACATGTAAAATCTTCAACAAGTGATACATCAGAAGAAGGATATGAACTAGGAAATAGAGATGGAAGAAGATATGATATCAAACAAAATAATTTGTTAGATATTAGTTAAATATCAATGAATTGTTTTCACGAGTCTATGCTTATGAATTCTAATATAAGTAGAAGAAGGTGTGTAGTATGAATGAATACTTAAAACAGAATAAGGAATTAGAAGATGAATTGAAAAAATGTAGTAAGTCATTATTAATAAGAATTATTTTGGATCGTTGTGTAGGGCATCCATATAATAACTTAAAAATTAAACATATTAAGAATTATAAAAGAGATGCAAAACTTGAAGAATTGCAAAAAAGGATAGAAGATCTTGATGAACAGTTTGATAAAAGTGAATGTTCAACGTATCAAGATATATTAAAAAGAAACCGATTGTTAGAGGAATCCATTAAATTGGATCGTAAATATCGAAAATTATTATTAGAGGAGGAATGAAAGATGAATTTTATTTTATTTATTTTAAAGGTGTTATTACTATTAGGTGGAGTGGGATGTACTTTTGGTGCATTTTATAATTCTGAGGAAGAAAAGTTCTCAACCAAACCTAATAAATTTATTTTTATAAGTTTGATATGTGTATTAATTTTTGTTGGAACAATGTGTATTGATTTTGTGCCTGCAAATCATGTGGGTGTGAAATGGTCTATGTTTGGAGGTACCAGTAATAAGACGCTGAATGAAGGAATTGTTATTAAAGCACCTTTTGATAAGGTATATACAATACCAACAACTGTTCAAGAAAGAACAATGAAAGATGTTACTATACAGACAAAAGATGCACAGTTCTTAACATTAGAAATCAATGTTAAATTCAGTGTTAATAAAGAGAATGCGTTTAATGTTTATAAAAGATATGAAAATATTGATAATCTTAAAAAGAATATCATAAGTAATTATTCTCAAAAATCTATTGAAAAAATTGTTACGCAATATAATGTAATAGATGTATTAGGATCTAAGAAAAATGATATTTATAAATTTGCAACTGAAGAATTAAAGATTAAATTAGCCAAAGAAGGAGTTAATTTAGTTGAATTGACTATTAAAGATATGGATGCAGGAAAAGATATTGAAACTGCAATAAAAAAAGAGGCAATTGCAAAAAAAGAAGTTGAAACTGCAAAACAAAATAAAGAGAAAGCTAAAACAGAGGCAGAAACTAAATTGATACAAGCAGAGGGAGAAGCAAAAGCAAACGCAGTTAAAACAAAGGCATTGACTGATAAAGTGTTATTGGAACAATGGATTTCTAAATGGAATGGAATATTACCATTAGTAAGTGGAACAGATAATAATATGATTGATATCAGCGAATTGTTAAAACAGAAATAGACTTATTAGATAACCAAAAAAGCAGGGTGAAAAAATGGAAGAGATGAAAGAAAAAATAATTGTTAATATGAAATATTTAATAGGACTTGTTGAAAATCAACTGGATGATCAAGAAATTCTAAAAGGATATATGTTATATTATTTTGCACAAGCAAGAACTTTATTTAATTTAAAAGATGATTTAATATTTAGGCTTGATAAAATGATTTTTGGTAAATATGAAGCAGAGCAGTATAGAGCTGCTATTGAAAATGTTAGAAGAGTATTAAAAGAATACTTAAAGTCAGAATTTAATGTTGTTGAATCAATGATTAAATTAGATTAGTAATTTTAAAGAATATTTATCTTAAAATGGCAAGAGAGATTAAATAAAATAAAAGATTTGAAAAAAGTGAGGAATGAAAAAGAAAATGACTGATGAAAAAAATTTAATTGAAGCATTAGAAGAAGATAAAAATAGCTTTGCAAAGAATGAATTTTTGCAATATATGTATAGTGAATTTACAGGTGTCTACAATAACTCTCATTCAAGGGAATTATTGGAGAATGTTGTTGATTATTGCGTAAGCAACATATTTGATGTGAAAGATGAACTTGTAACAACACTTGAAACCCTCATACCAGAAATAAAGAGAAGTGAAATAATTCAGTTTGTAAATTTAGAAGAAAATTATGAATTATCAGAAGATGACATGGAATTATTATTGTCTAAAGATATTTGATATTTTAGAAGTTGGAAATGTTAAGAAATGTTAAATTTTTATAAGAAAGAAGAAAGTAAATGAAGAGAAATGTAGAATTTGGTATCTTTTACAAATGAAAATGCTGATACGTTATTTGTTACTGAAGCTGTAATAGATATGATGTCATTAATGTCTTTACATATTCATAAAGAATTTCATAAAAAACATTCATTTTTAGCAATTTGTGGAGCAGAAAAGGATGAATGTATTTATAAATATTTACAAACACATTCAAATATCAAGGATGTTATATTAGCATTGGATAATGACTTGGCTGGAAAAAAATGCAACAAAAAAAAATTATTGATATTTTAAATAAAAGTCATAAAAATATAAAACATATGGTGATAGAAGGAGAATATTAGATGAGTAAAGAAAAAAACTTAATAAGACAAATGTATGAAAATGAGTTGGTAGGTTTAAAAATTGAATATGAAAGAGAAGTAAGAAATCTAATGGTCAAAAATAAAAAGTTGCTTACTATTAAAGAGCAACTCCAATTAAAATGGTTGGAAAAAAAGATAAATAGATATCCGATTATTGGGACTACAAAAGGTTATAAACATAGTTCAGAATAAATTTGGTATATTTTAGAATTTTTGATCATTCTTTTTTGGTTCTTTTTATCTCCCTCATTTTGAACAAATATGTAGTAAAACTCAGTTATTATATAGTGAAAAAAATAACTAAAATCATTTAAATAGCATTCTTTAGGTATTTGAGAAACATTTAAGTAAAAAAGGTGAAAATCTTTTTTTAAAAGTAAATTTTTTTCATAGGCATGATTCCCATCGATAATAGTATAAAATGTGTTTGTTGTAACAAAATCAGTAAAAATGATTTTAGAGTTATATGATTTTTGAATATCAAAAAAATCTGGTGTTTGATGGTATATTATTTTCAAATTAAGATCCTTATTTGAACATTCGGTTACATTAATTGAATTATTTGAGAGACATTTTAAAAGAAGAGATATATTGAAATCTATATAGTATTTTCCTAAATATCCTAAATCATATTCTTGTGTATATACTTGAGTGCTTTTGAATGGTGCTTGTAAAGTTAAGTTTATATTAACGTCAATATTTTGTATAATTTTAAATATAGTTTTAAAATATTTTCTTGTGAAAAAATGGTGGTTTTTATTATAGGTATCTAAAATATAATTGATTAGTAATTGTTTATTCATCTCTAATTCCATAGTAATCACCTCAATTTTATTATATATCAAAAAAGCATGGTAT
Source organism: uncultured Erysipelotrichaceae bacterium (assembly GCA_910588075.1). Lineage (GTDB taxonomy): Bacteria > Bacillota_I > Bacilli_A > Erysipelotrichales > Coprobacillaceae > MGBC163490. The sequence goes on from CAJUOS010000042.1 coordinate 10,880, forward strand.
TCCATACTATAAAATATGCTTTTTCTAGAATGAGTCAAAAGGAGTTGTATGACTATGGATGTAAAAAAATTATTGGATTAGGAATAGAAAAAATATGAGTTGTTATTTATTGGCAATAAAATCAGGAATTCCTAAAGTTACATTAAGAGACATTGAAAAAAAGTGTTACAAATTAATCCAGAAATAGAAACAGTAAAAGCAATTGCAAAATCTTTGGAAGTAGATATAAATTGAAATTATTTGATTTAAGAAAAGATTTTATATTTCGAATTGATAAGATGACTTTTGGTCATTATGAATCTAATCAATATAAAATAGCTATTGAAAATGTTAGAAGAGTATTAAAGGATTTTTTAAAAGAGAAATTTAATGTCTCTGAATCAATGATTAAATTGGATTAACAGCTTAAAGAATATTTATCTTAAAATGACAAAGGAGAATAAATAAAATGGAAGACTTAAAAAAAGAGGGACTGAAATATATTGAAGAAGGATTTAAAAAAATTGAAAAGTATAGAAAAAATAATGAAATTGATATTACTTTTAATGTAATGTATAGGATAGAAGGTGGAATTGATATGTTATATAAACTTGAAATAATAGATATTGATGAAAGTCTTTTATTACAAGAAAAAAGCCTAAATTTAGCATGTACAATGGAACGTGAGGATTATGAATATGAAATATCATTATAATCAATATGGCAACTTTGCCATGTTGACTTGATTGGAGAGAAAATATGATGAGGATATGCAATATGTTTATAGTATTTTTAAAAAAAGTTATTGATATTATATCTGGTTTTGAAAAAAATATTATTTTTAGATTTATTATGGGTATTATAGAATCTTTAATATATATATGGATGTGTTTCTTAATGTTAAAGTCTCTCTTTTTTATGCCTTTTTATATTATTATAAAAGATTATAGAATATATTATATTCTTATTTTACTTTTTATTAACTTAACGATAAGTAATGAATTAAATCAAATAAGCTATTGTAGAAATAAACTTAATTACTCTACAATATTTGTACTATCTTTTTTCTTGATTCTGTTGATAGTTATTTTGTGTGTAAAATTAAATACAATTTGAAAACATGTTATTTGAGAAGAGGAGATGATTAAATGTATAATAAACATAGAGGTGATTTATATATGAAACCAAGAGTATTTGTAAGTTCTACGTTTTATGATTTAAGATATATTAGAGAAGATTTAGCTAATTATATTCGTGCACATGATTTTGAGGCTATTATGTTTGAAGAGGGCGATATAGGTTATACTCCAGGTGTAGAATTGGATGAATCCTGTTATGAGAATATGAGAAGTGCAGATATGGCTATTTTGATTATTGGGGGACAATATGGTTCACCAGCTTCACAAGAAAATGGAAATATATCAAAATTTGTATCAATAACTAGAAATGAGTTTAGAAATGCAGTAAAAAATAATATTCCAGTTTTTTGTTTTATAGATGCTGCTGTTCATTCTGAATATGATATCTATAGGTTAAATAAAGATAAATTAGAAGAAGATGAAAAAAATATTTTATTTCGAGTAGTGAAAAATATCAATGTTTTTAGATTCATTGAAGAAATATATGAAATCGGAAATATTCCAATAAATACATTTATAAAGTCTGAAGATATAAAAGATTATATGGGTAAACAATGGTCAGATATGTTTAAAAAGTATCTGGAGTATTTAAAAAATAAGGATAATTCAGAAAGATTAAATAGCACAGTTGATGATATGAATACTATTCTAAAACAGATGAAAATAATGATTAATAAAATAGGAGAGAATACAATAAAAAATGAAAGTGATTATAAAAAAATAATTGATGAACAGCAAATGCTAGAACTAGTGAATTTTGCTGAGAATATTACTAAATCAATAATGATTGCTCCAACAAATGTAGATAAAAACAAAATAAGTTTTCATATATTGAATGCATTAAAAACAGTTTTAAATACTACAGATATTGATTTATCTTTTGAAATAGAAGGAAAAATTGCTGAAGATCTTAGTATGATGTTTTTTGAAATAGTTAATCCGTTAGTAGAAGAGGATATTGATGTAAATGGTGTTAATCCATCTTTATTTAATAATTCTTTATTATTGATCAAATATTTAAATGATCAAAATCTATTTGATAAATTAAGATCTATTATATCAAATGATAGATATTTTAATAATTTTTTTGAATAGTTAAGAATCAGGGATTGTAAAAAAAATGTGTTTTTTACCCCTCGACAACAGGTTGAAAAACGGCGTAAAAAAAGTGTGTTTTTTACCCCTCAAAAACAGGTTGAAAAACGGCGTAAAAAAAGTGTGTTTTTTACCCCCCTAAAAAACAGGTTGAAAAATGGCGTAAAAAAAGTGTGTTTTTTACCCCCTAAAAAACAGGTTGAAAAATGGCGTAAAAAAAGTGTGATTTACTTGTGCAGTGAAATGTGAGAAAATAGTATCATAAGAAAATATATTTAAAAGTTAAACATTAAACATATCTTTTTATTAAAGAAAAATTTGAAATATATTTATAAAAGATTTTAAGGAGTTTAAAATGATTAAAAAGATTGATTTTGAAAGATATATGAAAGCAACAAATAATAAAAAATCATTTTTGATTAGTGATTGTGATAAGAGTGGATTGAAAAGATTTGTATTTGTTGAGATTGCTGAAAATTTTGAAAAATATAAAGCATTGTATGAAAATAATCAAATGCAATAAATTTATATTTATACTTAAATTATTTTTAGAATAGATAAAATAATTTAAAATGAAGATAAATTGTTCTATAATAAAAATGAAAAGGGGATTTGATATTATGAAAAAATTATTTATAGCTATGATGTGTGTTATGCTGATGACAGGCTGTTCAACAACAAAGAACACAGAAAAAGAACCTGCTTCTGTTCCTAAACAGGAAGAAACAGTAAAAAAAGAAGATGAACAAAAAACAGATCAATCTAAAAAGAATGATGAAGATAAAAAAGAAGTCAAGAAAGAAGAAAAGAAAACTGAAACAAAAACAGATAAAAAGAAAGATGATACAAAAAATAAGACAACTGTAAGTAAAAAAACAGAAACTAAAAAACCAGTTTCTAAAAAGAAGAAAACAACGACAACTAAAAAGAAACCAACCACAAAGAAAAAGTCTACACCAAAGAAAAAGACAACTCCAAAAAAGAAAAAAACAGATAGTATTACTGTAAAAGTAACTGATTATGCTTGTATTCAATGTGGATACCATTGTACAACAGAAAAAGAAATTTTAAAACATTTGGATGAATCAGATAATTGTAGTTCATATGCAGAATATGGAAAAAAATTTGCATGGCCAGAAGAATGGAATTAAAGTAAGGTTTTAAAATCCTTACTTTTTTATTTGTTTGAAAGGAGAAATGAATATCATGGATTGGTTATATATATATCAAAGTAAATATGGCTGACAACCTAGTGTTGTCAACATGGAATACATTTGTTTCATAGATTAGGTAGGTCAAATGACCTGCTTTTCTTTTATGAGAATATATAGTTTTAAAATCAATATGAAAGGATTTGAGAAAGTGAAATATTTTGAAAAAGTAAAAGGAATTTTAAATAAGTCATGGAAAATTTTATTGATTTTTTCTATGGTGATGTCAATGATTGCACTAAAAGGAAACAACAGTGTTAGAGACGTTATTGCTTATAGTGGTTATCCTAAAAATGCAAGTGTTCAGTATCATGGGAAATTGACCTATGGTGGAAGTACAGTAGGTGATTTTACTATTAATGGAAATCAGGCATTTTGTATGCAACATGAAAAACCAACACCTGCAACTGGAGTAAAATTAACTCGAAGTATATATGATAATGCAAATGTAAAAAAAATTCTTTATTATGGTTGGGCTGGTCCTGAACAATGGAGTGGATTTAAAAGCAAGGCTCAAGGTGTTGTTGTAACTTCATTAATTTTATCTCATTATTATGATGGAGATCAATTAAGAAGTATTTGTACAGATTTTAACAATTATATTAAATCTAAGAAAGTACCAGATTATTATGTTAAGTTCTCAACATCATCAGTCAATGCCTATATGAGTGGAACTATTCAAAGAACACCAACTGTAACATTAAACAGTGGCATGACTAAAAATAGTGTAAGTGTTACATTACAAAGTGATGTAACATATGTAGATGAAACACATAATAAAAGGCAAAAAGGTGGAACAGTCAAGATTTATGGAAAGACAAAATTTCATCTTGAAGCACCTTTGACTAAAAACTTAGGAACATGGTCTACTGGTAATAAATCTCAAGGAGAAGCATATAGTTCTATAATAAATAAACCTTCTTCTAGTAGTTTGCAAAACTTAGGTAATGGAGATTGGATTAATGATCCTACAAAAATAACATCACTAAAAGTCAAATGGGTTGATCTAGGAAATTTGAAACTTGGGAAACAGGAAAAAGAAACTGGTAAAATGGTTGCTGATACCTATTTCAAGGTCTCTTATAACAAAGATATGTCTAATTATAGGGGTATCTATAAAACAGGAAGTAATGGTTATGTAACTGTCAACAATCTTAAGGCTGGAACTGTCTATGTTCAAGAAACAGGTGTTCCATCACATTTGATATTGGATAAGAGTATTCATGAAGTTACAATTCAAAAAGATAAGACTGTATCATTTACAAATAAGAATAATCTTAAAAGATCGAGTTTAAAACTTGGTAAAAAAGATGAATTAGGAAAGATGATTGCAGGAGTTACTTTTAAAGTTTCGCAAAATAAAGATATGTCAAATTATAGAGGTATCTATAAAACGGAAAGCAATGGCTATGTTACCTTATCCAATCTTTTACCAGGTACTTATTATGTGCAGGAACATAGTGTCCCATCACATTTAGTTTTAGATAAAACAATTCATAAAGTGACTGTAACTTATGATAAACCGAGTACTTTTGTTAAAACAAACAAATTAAAAAGAGGAAATTTAAAAATAGGGAAACAAATCAAAGAAACAGGAAAAATGGTAGCAGGAGCATTATTTAAAGTTTCACAGAATAAGGATATGTCAAATTATAGAGGAATCTATGAAACAGGAAGTAATGGTTATGTTACTTTATCTAATCTGTTACCAGGTACTTACTATATACAAGAAATGAGTGTACCACCATATTTGATATTGGATAAAGAGATACATAAGGTTACTGTTAATTATGATAAGACAGTTACTTTTATTAAGAAGAATATGATTAAGCCAGCAAAACTTGATATTATCAAGACAGGAGAAGTTCTTACAGATTACAAAGATGGAAACTTTATCTTTGAGGAAAAAGGGCTTGCAGATATGGAAGTACAGATTTTTGCAGAAGAAAATATTTATGATTATCAAACAGGAAAGTCTTATAAAAAGGGTGATCTCGTTAAAACAGTTAAAACAGGAAAAGACGGAAAGATAAGTGTTTATCTTCCACTAGGGAAATATCGTCTGCATGAATCAAAAGCACCTCTAGGTTTTGTTTTGTCAAGTGTTGATCAATATGTAACTTTATCTAGCTCTTATCAAACACAGTCTTTAGTTACCGCTAGTAAAAGTTTCTATAATGAAAGACAAAAAGTGAAAGTTATGTCTACTAAAGTGGACGGAATGACACAGGAAAGACTAGAAAATGCAGTTATAGGTTTATATGCAAATGAAGATATTTATAATTATCAGGGTAAAAAGCTAGTTGATAAAGGAACACTCCTTTTATCAAAAGAAACAGATCAAAATGGAAATATTGTTTTTGATATAGATTTACCTCTAGTCAATGTATACCTTGAAGAAATCAAAGCACCTGAGGGATATACAAAATTAGATAAAAAATATTATATAGATATAAAATCAACTGATGATACAACACAGATATATAATTTTACAAGAACAATCGTCAACAATCCAAAAGAAGTTGAAATATCTAAGTTAACGATTACAGGCTCAAATGAATTAGCAGGAGCAACACTTCAAATCATAGATTTTTCAACAAATGAAATCATTGAAGAATGGGTATCTACTGATAAACCACATAGAACTACTCAATTATTAGTAGGAAGAAAATATATCTTAAGAGAAACACTTCCTCCAGATGGATTTTCAAAAGCAACAGATATAGTATTTACTGTCAATGATGATAAAGATGTACAAAAAGTTGTAATGATTGATGATGTAACAAGAACAGTTATATCTAAATTAAGTTCTGAACTAGAAGGACAGTTAGCAGGAGCAGAATTACAGATTATTGACCCTGTAACAAATAAAGTTGTAAGAGAACATATTTCTACAAATGAACCTTGGATTGTTGAAGGGTTGATATTGAATAAAGAATATATTCTAAGGGAAGTAAAAGCCCCTAAAGATCACTCAATCGCAGAAGATATTCGCTTTGTAGTGGGTAGAGATAAGGAAGTTGTGATGATTGATGATTTCTGGGAAGATGAAGAATTAGGAGAAGAGCCGATATGGACTAATATATGTGCTGCCAAAGTGGATTCATATTCTCATGAAAGAATACTTTCAAAATATTTTAAGTTTGGTTTATACGCAGATCCAAATTGTACTAAATTATTAAAGATAGCAGAAGCAGATGAAGAAAACGGTACTGCCACATTCTATGGTATAAGAAGTGGAACTTATTATATAAAGGAATTAGAAGCACCAAAAGGCTATCAATTAAGTGATGAAATCAAAAAAGTTGTTGTTGATGAAAATTTAGATGGTTATGGAGAAACATATACATTTGAATATGAAAATACTCTATTACCTGCAACAATCATTAGAACAGGAGATACAGTTTCTATTGCTGGATTTGTTATTTTATCTTTTGTAAGTGTTTTAGGAATTGTGGTAGCAAGAAAGAAAAAAGAAAATGAAAAATAGATATGAAATAACTACTAATATGAGAGCAACTTTATATTCATATTTAATGAATGAAAATCATGAATTTGAGAATGAGCGATTATATGATTTTTGTAGTAAATATCATTTAGAAAATGAAAGGATAAAAGATTTCATGTATGGTAAGTTTTCATATCTAAGTGAAAATGATTTTAAAAAGTTATCAGATATTTTAAATCCACCTAAAGAGATTAAACAAAAGTGGAAACATATGTATCTTATAAAAGATTGATTGAAATATATATTTTGAAAAAATATATTTTATGTTATCATACAATATGGTGATATAATGAAATTTTTATTGAGATGGATTTTTAGGAAACAAATAAATAAGATTAACGATCAAATATTTAATTTAGAATATAGAAATTATGAATTGGTAAAAAAAATCGAATCAAAAGATAATTTGGTAGCGAATTATTTAGAACTTACGCATAGGATATTACAGTATTCCTGTAATAGTATTTTTCAAATAGTAAGAAAAGAGGATTCAATTATTTTTGTGGTAAAAGAAGAAGATAGTAAAACGTTATCATTTTTTCTTTATAGTCTTGAATATCAAAGATTAGTTCCACGTATATATACAACTAAGTGCATTAATCATCAAAGTGAATTATCAAGATATACTTACTTGCATATTGATGATTTTTTAGTTACTGAACAAAATATAGGCAATGGTGGTTTACTCATGGAGAATTTAATTAAATATGCAAAATCTCAAGGTTTTAAGTATATTTTTGGAAAACTCTCACCAGTAGACAAAGATCATTTTGATAAATTAGATTATTTTTATAAAAAGTATGGCTTTGAAGTGAGTTTTAATTCAAATAGAGATTCAGGATGTATAAAATTAAAATTGTAATAGTTTTATTTGATGGTGCTTATTTAACCATTGTTTCTTATAATTTCATCTAGAAAAGAGAATAACGTTATTTATATTAAAAGGTAGGTCATTTGACCTACTTTTCTTATGATTTTATTTCAAAAAAGAAGGGAGAATAAATATGGGATATAGAAAATTATTTACACAATCCTTGAAAATAATAATATGTTTGATTGCTATGTTAGGTTGTCTTATTCCTAATACTAAACTAGCAAATGCTAGTACAATAATCAAACCACATACAGATATTATCCCATCTGAATATGGGACGAGTTTTGAAACTAACACTAATTTTAGCATGACTTATTCTAGTTATTTTAAAGATAACGATTTAGGTATAAGTGGAGTTGCGAAAGAGCATTATGCAAAATATGTTCCACATAATTATTTAGAAAGCTCATCTAATTTTGGGAAAATTTGGTGGCAGTATAATAACGCTGCAATATATAATAGCAAGAAGATAAATATTAGATTTACGTTAATGGAATGGGACAGGTCATGGAAAACAACTTTAACAAATATAGATATTAATTCCAACAATGCACGTTGGTATCTTTTTGCTAGGACAAAGAATAATCTAGGTTGTTTTGCCCCAAAAGGAAGTAGAATAAAAGTTTCTTTTTATGACAGTGCAACAGGCAATCCTGTTGATGTTAAAGGATATATGACTGCTATTGACATGGATGGACTTTCTGAAAGTGGAAATTGGGATGTTGAACAAATGACATTGAATGAAAACATTGATTATGCCTATATAGGATCTAATTTAAAATCTACAGGAAATACAGTTTATTCAAATGCAAATGGAGAAACAAATGACAGTGATAAATCTGTTTGGCTGACTCTTTGTTTCTCTGGAACAAGTTTTACATACACTTATGGAGAAGGTGCATTTACAGGTTTTACAAATTATGCTGTAACAAAAATAGAAATACCTAATCCAACAAAAAGCGTTAATACAACATCTACGATATTAGGAGGAGCAGTTAATTATACAATTAGACAGTATGTTCCAAACGAAAGCACATCTAACTATTATACAAATTTTATAATAACTGATACGTTATCTTCCGTTTTAGAATGGAATGTTGCTGATGTATCTATTAAAAGTGGCAATGGTACAAATGTAACTGATAACTTTAATATCACTAAAACAGGTAATAAATTAACCATATCAGCAAAAGATACTTCTTTGGATTCTTTCTATGCAAAGACTTATATTATAACAATCAATACTAAAGTTAAAAACAGTAGTCTTGCATACTATACATCAGAAGAGGGAACTGTATTTAACAATCAAGCAACTCTAACAACAAATAGAGGAACAAGAACATCTAATACAGTTAAGACCAATGTACTCTATAAAATCACAACATCAGGATCGAACGTAGAAATTACAGATACAATGAACAATATTGTAGGTGGTAGTCTTAAAACAATTAAATGGACTGCTGATGACGGATATTATGTTTCAAAGGTTATTGTTGATGATAAGGAAGTAGAAGTTAAAAACCTAAGAACAGGGACTTATACATTCAGCAATATTGCCAACAATCATGATGTAAAAGTGGTGGCTAGTCCTTGTTATAGAATTACAACAGAAATAGAAAATGGAACAATAACAGAAAATCAAGTTAAAATAGACCCTCAGGAAAATAGAACTATCAAATTTTCTCCAAATGAAGGATATTATGTGAGTGAGATTATTATAGATGGGCATGCCTATTCATATAAAGATTATGCGGATTCTTATACCTTTAGTAACATTCAGAGAAACCATACTATAAAAGTAGTCTGTGAACCATTAAAGACAATCACAACAGAGATAGACAATGGCATCATTACAAAGACAATGACTAATATCCACCCAGATAGTTCAAAAGAGATTTATTATGAAGCCTTTGAGGACTATTATATTTCATCAGTAACAGTAGATGATCAGAAGATAGATGTAGAAGACTTTAAAAATGGAAGTTATAAATTTGATCCTGTTTTAACAAATCATTTCATAAAGGTTGTATGTCAGCCGAAGCCTAAGATTACAACAGAAATAGATAATGGAACAATAACACCATCATTTCATCTTTTTCCAGGTGAAAATGGAGAAATCCATTCTACTGCAAAAGATGGATATTATATTTCAGAGATATTGATAGATGGCAATAGCATAACAAATTTTGACAAAGATGAATACAGCTATATTTTTAAAAATGTTCACGAAGATCATCATATCAAAGTAGTCTGTGAGCCATTGAGGACAATCACAACAGAGATTGTTAACGGTGTTATTACAAAGACTATTAGCAATATACATCCAGACAGTTCAAAAAAGGTTTATTTTGAAGCCTTTGAGGACTATTATATTTCGTCAGTAACAGTAGATGATCAGAAGATAGAAGTAGAAAATTTTAAAAGTGGAACCTATAATTTTGATCCTGTTTTAACAGATCATTTCATAAAGGTTGTATGTCAGCCGAAGCCTAAGATTACAACAGAAATAGAAAATGGAACAATAACAGAAAATCAAGTTAAAATAGACC
>CAJUOS010000043.1 GCA_910588075.1 uncultured Erysipelotrichaceae bacterium
TTCCCCCGCACATTCCTCCCCTCCTTCACCGAGGGCAACACCGCCGGAATGCGCATAGCTTCTTTAAAAGCGTAATATCCAGTTAAATGTGCTGGATTATGTAAAGGTGCTAATGATTTTAATTCATCAATTTTTTCAACAACATAATCATCAATAATAGCAGATTCTTTAAAATAAGAACCACCTTGCACCACTCTATGACCAACACCTTTAATTTCATCTAATGATGAAACAATATTTTTATTAATTAAAGTTTCTAATAATAATGCTACAGCTTCTTTATGAGTAGGAATTGGTAATGTTTTCACATCTTTTTCACCATTATATTTAATAGTAAAAATAGAATCGTTTAAACCAATTCTTTCAATAACTCCAGAAGTAATAACTGATTCATTATCCATTTCAAATAATTGAAATTTTAATGAAGAACTTCCAGCATTAACAGCAATAACTTTTGACATTTCAAATTACCTCCTTGTTTGTCTTTATTATAGCATTAAAAATAAAAAAAACTAGGAAAAAAATTTATGAAAATGAAATGAGGTGTTATCTTTTGAAAAATATTGATTTTTTTATAAAAAGGACTATAATGTTGTATGAGCCAGGGGCGCATATTGCTGAGAAAGGTTAAACCTTGTCCCTTATTATCTGAACTGGGTAATGCCAGCGTAGAGAGTGCAAATAATGTTTTTTGCTTTCCTATGCTTGTAGGAAAGTTTTTTATTTGTAGGCTCCAATGATGAATGGAGGAGAAAAAATGAAAAAACAAAATCAAAAAGTAAGAGTCATGGCTTTTATGGCAATGTTTGTAGCTATTCAACTTGTTTTAGAGCCTTTGACAAAAATCACAGAGATGCCAAAAGGAGGAAATATTTCATTTTCTTTAATAGCTTTATTTTTAGCATCTTATTTATTAGGTCCTGTTTATGGGATAATAGCTTCGCTTGTTTGTTTAGGAGTACAGTTTGTATTAGGAATGGCTGTTTATTATGGAATAGCTTCATTATGTCTTGATTATATTATTCCTATGACATTGGTAGGAGCATGTGGTCTTTTTCCATTATGGCATTTCAAACAATGGGATATACCACTTGGAATGATTATTATTATGATATTAAAAACGATTTCACATTTATTGGCGGGATGGTTTGCTTTTGAAACACCATTAGTTGCTAATCTTGCTTATAATATTCCTTATAATGTGGGAACATTTATTGCTTGTTTTATTTTATTTATAGTTATTTATCCAAGAATAAAAAAATTCGTTCAATTTGACTAGCAAAATATTGCTAGTTTTTCTTTTACCTTTGAAAATCATGTAAACTTGTGTATAATGTTAATGATATAGAAAGAGGTATGTTTATGAAGGATTCATTAAATAGAAAAAATGTCCTTATACATTGTTATAAACATGATGGAAGTGTACATCGTTGTTGGGACAAGGGCTTTGTTCTTGAAGAAACTGATAAACACTTTATTGTTATTAATAATAGAACATTAGTTACTGAATCAGATGGAAGAAAATGGTATACAAGAGAACCTGCTATTTGCTATTTTCCAAAACATCAATGGTATAATGTGATTTGTATGATCCGTAAAAATGGTGTTCATTTTTATTGTAATATTGCTTCACCAACACTTTATGATGGACAGGCTTTAAAATATATAGATTATGATTTGGATTTAAAAGTTTTTCCAGATTATAAATATAAGATTTTAGATGAAGAAGAATATCAACAACATAAAGAACAAATGAATTATGGAAAAGAATTAGATTCTATTTTATATAAACAGTTAAATATTCTTATTGAGATGACAATGGAAATGTTAGGACCATTTCAACCAGGATTTGCCGAACATTGGTATAATGTTTATCAAGAACAATTTCATAAATAGAGAGGAGAATTTTCATGATAACATTTCAAACAGAACAAGAAATGATTGATTTTGGAGAAAAATTAGCAACTTATATGTTTCCTAATTTTATATTAACTTTAAAAGGTGATTTAGGGGCAGGTAAGACAACTTTTACAAAAGGAATAGGTAAGGGCTTAGAAATTAAAAAAGTAATTAATTCTCCAACTTTTACAATTGTTAAGATTTATCATGGAAAAATGACTTTATATCATTTTGATGCTTACCGTTTAGAGGGACAAGATGAAGAATTAGGATTTGAAGAAATGTTTGAAGATAATGGTGTATGTGTTATTGAATGGCCACAATTTATTCAAGATATTTTACCATTAGAGTATATGGAAATATACATTCATAAGAATGATGATGAAACACGCTCATTGTCTTTTCAGGCTTATGGAAAAAAATATGAAAATATAATAAGGGAGATAGAATTATGTTAAGTTTGATTATGGATACATCAAATCAATATTTAATGGTTGCTTTATATGAAGATGGAAAATGTTTAGATATGATTCAAGAACTAGGATCAAAAAAGCAATCTGAAAATGCTATCCCTTATTTAGAAAACTTGTTAAAGCAACATCATAAAGAGTTGATGAATATAGATGAAATGATTATTACAAAAGGTCCAGGTTCATATACAGGGGAAAGAGTAGCGATGACTATCGCTAAAACTTTAAGTGTTGTTACTCCAATAAAAATTAAAACAATTTCTTCATTAGCGGCTTATGCTGGTTTGCAAAAGTGTATATCTGTTATTGATGCAAGAAGTCAAAAAATTTTTGTTTGTGTATATGATCAAGGACAAGCTTTGATAGATGAACAACTTATTTTTATAGATGAGTTTGAAATATTAAGAAATAGATATCCAGATTATTCTATTGTTGGACAGACAGATGTTATTCATTGTCCATCATTGGAAGTTAATTTAGCAAATAATATGTATTTGTTAGCTCAAAATGAGGAGTATATTGATAATGTAGATAGCTTAGTGCCATGTTATCTTAAAGATGTAGAGGCTAAAAAAATATGCTTATAAGAAAAATGGATATTGATGATTTAAATCAAGTTGTTGCTTTGGAAGAACAGCTTTTTACTTCATCGTGGAGTTATAAAGATTTTTTATATGAATTATTAGAAAATGATTTTTCATTTAATTATGTTATTGAAGATGATTTGAAAATTGTTGGTTATGTAGGTGTGTGGATGATGTATGAACAAGCTCAAATTACAACAATTGGGGTAGCTCCTGATTATCAAAGACAAGGTTTGGGAAGAAATATGTTAGAAACAATAATAGCGTTAACACAAAAACATGGATGTGAAATGATGAGTCTTGAAGTTCGTATTTCTAATGATAAAGCTATTTCTCTTTATGAAAGTTTAGGATTTCATAAAGAAACAATTAGAAAGAATTACTATCAAGATAATCAAGAAGATGCTTATCTTATGATAAAAAGATTGGAGGTTTGAAAATGAGTCTTATTCTTGCGATTGAGTCAAGTTGTGATGAAATGTCTGTTGCTATTTTAAAAGATAAACGTGAATTATTATGTAATGTTGTAGCTTCACAAATAGATACACATCGTTTATTTGGTGGGGTTGTTCCTGAAATTGCAAGTCGTATGCATGTTGAATGTGTTTCAACAGTTTTAAAAACAGCTTTACAACAAGCTCAAATAGATATGAAAGATATAGATGCTATTGCTGTAACAAAAGGTCCAGGATTAGTTGGTTCATTACATGTGGGTATGCAAGCTGCTAAAACACTTGCTCTTACTTATCATAAACCATTGATTGGAGTTCATCATATAGCAGGACATATTTACGCTAATGAATTGGTAGAGGATATTGAATATCCATGTTTATGTTTAGTTGTGAGTGGTGGTCATAGTGAACTTGTTTATATGAAGAAAGAATTTTCTTTTGAAGTGATTGGTCAAACTTTAGATGATGCAATTGGCGAAGCCTATGATAAAGTGGGAAGAGTGCTTCATTTGCCATATCCTGGAGGACCTGTGATTGATAAAATGGCTAAAGAAGGGACACATAGTTATCCATTACCGTTACCTTTGAATGATGATTCTTATCATTTTTCATTTAGCGGGTTGAAATCAGCAGTTATTAATTTATGTCATAATGCACAACAGAGAAAAGAAACTATTATTCCAGAAGATTTAGCATGTTCATTTCAAACAGTTGCATTAGAAGTATTGGTTTCAAAAACGATTAAGGCAGCTAATGATTATCAAGTCAAACAAATTATTGTTGCTGGTGGAGTGAGTGCAAATAGTGGTTTAAGAAAGAAATTAACAGAAGAAAGTCCTATAAAAGTTTTATTTCCACCAATGAAATATTGTACAGATAATGCTGCTATGATAGCTTCTGCAGCACGAGTTATGTATGAGAATCAGTGTTTTTCTACACTTGATTTAAGTGTTAAACCAACTTATGATTTAGAAGAAGAAAGTATTGGTGAATAGTATGGAAAAGAAAAATCAAAAAATATCAAAGGCAACAATGTCACGTTTTCCAGTTTATTTAAAGGCTTTGAGAAATATGCAACATGCAGGAAAAGAAAATTTTTTATCAAGTGAATTAAGTGAAATTACAGGTATTTTAGATACAACAATTCGTAGAGATTTTGGTTTTTTAACACATAAGGATTCTTTAGGAAGAAGGGGTATTGGATATGATACCAAAGAGATTATTAATGTTTTAAATAATGTTTTAGGTTTAGGATTAGATGAACCTATTATTTTGATAGGTGTTGGAAATCTTGGGAGTGCTATTTTAAAATATAATAGGTGGCAATATACTGTTGGAAAGATTGTTTGTTGTTATGATTGGGATCAAAATAAAATTGGAGAACGTTTTGGTGTAAAACTTGAACATATTGATTCTCTTGAAGATACTTTTCCTAAAGGCTGTAAGATTGCCATTTTAGCCATTAGTGAAAATGTTCAGGAAACAGTTGATCGTTTAATGGCATTAGGTGTTAAAGGAATTGTAGATTTTACTCATGATCATTTTATTGTTAATTCTGATGTAGTTGTACAAACAGTTGATGTGGTTGCGGCTATTCAAGAGCTTGTTTTAAAAATGAATGTTTATGATGAGTAAAGTGATAGAATTGAATATAATATTTAAAAAATGCTATAAAAATGAAAATGAAATAAAAAAGTATTGAAATCATTTATAAAAAATGGTAATAATAAATGTACAGGTAATGATTTAAGAGCATATAATCAGAACTATTATGTAGAGAGTTTTGGATGGTGAAAGCAAAACAATAGGGATTATATGTAACACTTAATGAACTAGATAGGAGAAATTAAGTAGACTATCTCGTTGACTGCGTTAAAGTTTAAAGAGCATAATTGAAAAATTATGAATGAGGATGGTACCGCGATATTAGTCGTTCCTTTTAGGAATGACTTTTTTATTTATAAAAGGAGGAAAAAAGATGTTTGAATTTATGACAGTAAGAGAACTTTATGAGATGATTATGTCTGGAGAAGAGTTCGAAACAGAGAGTGTAGAGTACGTAGAATTAGATGGATGGGTACGTACAAACAGGGATAATGGAAAAATTGGATTTATTGCATTAAATGATGGAACATATTTTAGGAGTTGTCAAATTGTTTATTTAAAAGAGGTTTTAGAAAACTATGATGATATTAAACATATTAGTACAGGAAGTGCAATTCGTATATTAGGAAAGTTAAAATTAACACCTCAAGCTAAACAACCATTTGAAATTGAAGCCACAGAAATAGTTGTTGAAGGGGCTTGTGATGAAGATTTTCCACTTCAAAAGAAGCGTCATTCTTTTGAATACATGCGAGAAATTCCTCATTTAAGACCAAGAGCAAATTCTTTTTATGCTATTTTTAGATTACGTAGTGTTTTATCAATGGCTATTCATGAATTTTTTCAATCTCAAGGATTTGTTTATGTACACACACCAATTATTACAGGAAATGATGGTGAAGGTGCTGGAGAAATGTTTAGAGCAACAACTATTGATAATACAGAATTTGATAATGATTTTTTTGGAAAAGAAGCTTTTTTAACTGTTACAGGACAATTACATGTAGAAGCATTTTGTATGGCATTTAGAGATGTTTATACTTTTGGTCCAGCTTTTAGAGCAGAAAATTCAAATACTTCACGTCATGCAAGTGAGTTTTGGATGATAGAACCTGAAATCGCTTTTGCTGATTTAGAAGATGATATGGATTTAATTGAAGATATGGTAAAATACTGTATTGATTATGTTTTAGATAATGCTCCTGAAGAAATGAAATTTTTTGAACAAATGATTGATAAAGATTGTATTAAACGTATTACTCAGGTAAGAGATAGTGAATTTAAACGTATGACATATACTGAAGCTATTGATATTTTAGAAAAAGCAGATGTAAAATTTGAAAATAAAGTGTCATGGGGTATGGATTTAAATAGTGAGCATGAACGTTATATTTGTGAAGAAGTTGTAGGAGGACCAGTTTTCTTAACTGATTATCCAAAAGAAATAAAAGCTTTCTATATGCGTTTAAATGATGATGATAAGACTGTTGCTGCTTGTGATTTATTAGTTCCTGGTATAGGTGAACTTGTAGGTGGTAGTCAACGTGAAGAAAGATATGATGTTTTAGAAAGAGTTATGGATGAAAAAGGAATGGCTAAAGATGGTTTACAATGGTATATGGATTTAAGACGTTTTGGTGGTTGTAAACATGCAGGATTTGGTTTAGGATTCGATCGTTTCTTAATGTATCTAACTGGTATGCAAAATATTAGAGATGTTGAACCATACCCAAGAACACCTCGTAATTTAAAATTTTAATTGATGAGCAGGTAGGATATTTTATTCTATCTGTTCTTTTTGTTTTGACATTATTTTTTGCATTTGTTTTCTATAATAGATGAGGGGTGGGATCATGGAAGTCTATATAGAGGTTACGTATTGTATTAATGCTTTTATTATTTTATTATCATTTGAGCTTTTATGTTTTTTATTAAATATTCAAATGACAAAAAAAGAGTTATTTAAATATGTCATAACCTATAATATTTCTTTCATATTTCTTTATCTCGATTTATTTGATGGCTTTATCCTTTTTTATGATTTATTTCTTACTTTTCTTTATTTTAGAAAGCAAGTTTATATTTATTATCCAATTTATCTGTTTATCTATATTTCATTATTAGCATTTTTGAATTATTTATTACCTCAATCAGTTATTTTTCAAGGTGTATTATTGATTGAAGGTTTTAATTTTACATCATTAGGAATACTTTCTATTGTAGTATGTGTGATTATTTATTTTTATATTTCTTTTTGTAGTTATAAGTTGAATCAAAATGAAATGATAGATGTTTCTTTTTTTGATATTCATTGTTTAGGTTTTATTGATAATGGTAATAAAGTGTTTTATAAAGGATATCCTGTTATTTTTATCTCTAAACATCTTCTTCATGAATATCAAGCAATTGATACAATAGATATAACCACAGCTAATTCTTTAGAAACTATTGATATTATATTGTTAGATAATATAGATATTAATCATCAAACATTACATCATGTTTATGCTGGATTAATGTCATCAAGTGAATATGATTGTATTTTAAATACACAATTAATGGGAGGATTATTATGATATTTCAAAGAATAAAACAATGGTTTTATCAAAAGCAGTTATTATTTTATATTGGAAGACATGATGTTTTAAAAGAGCCATTAAGAGGAAAAGAGGAAGAAGAAGCACTAAAAAGATTACAACAAGGTGATTTAAAGGCAAGAGATCTTTTAATTGAACATAATTTAAGGTTGGTTGTTTATGTTGCTAAAAAATATGATTCTTTACCTAATGGGAATATTGAGGATTTAATAAGTATTGGAACAATAGGTTTGGTTAAAGCAGTGAATACATTTAAATTAGATAAAAATATAAAATTAGCAACTTATGCATCTCGTTGTATTGAAAATGAAATTTTAATGTTTTTAAGAAAAAATAATAAGTTAAGACAAGAAATTTCTTTAGATGAACCATTAAATGTTGATTATGATGGCAATGAATTATTATTATCTGATATTGTGGGAACAGATAGTGATATTGTTCAAAATGAGATGACTCACAATGATCAAAAGGAAAAGTTTTATAAAGCACTTAATTATTTGAATCCAAGAGAAAAAGAAATTTTAATGATGAGATATGGTTTAATTGGGCATGATGAATTAACTCAAAAAGATGTTGCTGAAGTTTTGGGAATTTCTCAATCTTATATTTCTAGATTAGAAAAAAAGATTATTAAAAAGTTAAGAAATAAATTAAATGACAATGAATAATGTTTTATAAAATGGAGAGACTTCTTTATGAAGGAGTCAAAAAAATGTCGAAATATAAAGTTGAAATGAATGGATATCAAGATGATTATCCTAAATTAACACATCAACAAACAATGAATAAATTAAATGAATATCAACAAACACATGATGAAACAATAAAAGAAGAACTTGTTTTATCAAATGTGAAATTAGTTTTATCATTAGTTCAAAAATATCATCAAAGAACAAATAATTTAGATGATTTATTTCAAGTAGGTATTATTGGATTAATGAAAGCAATAGAAAATTTTGATACAAGTTTAAATGTAAGATTTTCTACTTATGCAGTTCCTTTAATTATTGGAGAGATTAAACGTTATTTAAGAGATAATTCACCATTAAGAATACCACGTTCTATGCGTGATTTAGCATATAAAGCTTTATTGGAGAATGATAAATTTATTAGAAAATATAACAAAGAACCTAGTACAAAGGAATTAGCAGATATTTTAGATGTTAATGAAGCCTTATTAACAGAAGCATTATCTTCAACACATAATGTTTCTTCTTTATCACAAGAAGTTCAAAATGATGGAAGTGGAAAAATTGAACTGATTAATCAAATTGCACATCCTCATAATGAATTGGATCATTATAATGAACATTTAGATTTACAAAACGCTTTACAGATATTGGATGATAAAGAAAAATTAATTATCCAACAAAGATATTTTCAAGATCATACACAAAGTGAAATTGCTAAAGAGCTTTTTATCTCTCAAGCACAAGTTTCACGTATTGAAAAACAAGCTTTATCACATTTGAAGAAATATATGAGTTGATTAATGCATATATTAGAAAAGGTGATTATATGCGTTTTATTACTCTACAAAGTAAAGATGTTGTGAGTGCTCATACAGGAGCTAAAATAGGGTATGTTGTAGATATGGAAATTGATCCTATTTGTCATTGTATACAGGCTCTCATTGTTGAAAAGTTTTCCCCTTTAAGGTTAATATGTATTTTCAAAGGACCACCTGTTATTATTATTCCTATCGAAAATATAATAACTATTGGTGAAGATGTTATTATTGTTAATGTAGAATGTTAAAAATGGTTAAAATCAGTTCATAATGTTGAGAATTTCCTCTTTTTTTCATACGTTTGATATGATATAATATAAGAAATGTTAAGGAGGAGCCTTATGGATAAAGTAAAAAAATGGTTTTTTGAAGAAGAAGATGACGATGATGTTTATGAAGATGTAGAGATAGATACTGAGGAAGAACATGTCAAATCAACAAGTATGTTTGAAAAGGCAAAATCTACAAAGACAAGTGATGCAGTGAAAGCATTAAGTGCAAATAAAGATAGTCATTTGGTTTTATTTGAACCAAGAGCTTATGGGGAAACTCAAGAAATTGCTATCTATTTAAAACAAAAAAGAGCAGCAGTTGTTAACTTACATCGTTTACAAAAAGAACAATCTAAACGAGTTATTGATTTTTTAAGTGGTGTTATTTTTGCAATAGAAGGGGATATTCAACAAATTGGTCCAAAGATTTTCTTATGTACACCTAAAAATATTGGTGTAAGTGGAAATATCACAATGGATGATTTAGAAGCTGATGAATAAAGTATTAGCAATGCTAATACTTTCTTTTTATGATGTTAGAACATTTTAAAGGTGATGAAATCTTTGTAAAAAAGATTTTAGATTATCAAAACCAAGCATATAATCATCAAAGAATGATTTTAACCCCTTTTTTGAATCCTCATGAACAAGATGTTGTTCATAAAATAATAGGTCATCATGATTTGCAAGTGAAATCATATGGTGGATTTATAAATGCTGAAAGTCAAAGAATGATTATTTGTCCAGATTTCTATGAATTAGAAAATGATGATTTTGAAATTATTGTTGTAGAAGTTGTATATAATCAGCAATTTGGAAAATTGCAACATAAAGATGTTTTAGGTGCTTTAATGAATTTAGGAATAAAACGTGAGTGTATTGGTGATATTTATGATAGCTCTCATATTTATTTTACATGTACATCTCAAACATATCCTTATATTCAATCTCATTTAAAACAAATTAAAAAATCAAAAGTTAAATTAAGAGAAGTTACAGAAAAGATTGAAATGATTCATCAATATACAACACATACATTTTTTTTATCAAGTTTACGCCTCGATAAAGTGATATCTACAATGTTTAAAGTTTCTAGACAAGTTGCATCAGAAGCAATTCGAGCAGGTTTTGTAAAAGTTAATCATAAAGAAGTTGAAGAGGTTAGTTTTTTATGTCATAATAATGATATGATATCTTTCAAAAGGCATGGAAGAGTTAAGATTGTTGATGAAGAACGAACAACAAAGCAAGGTAATTTTGTTGTGAAGGGATATTTTTATAAATGAGGTGGAAGAATGGAAAAGTTTGGTAAGCAGTGGAGAGGATATAAACGTCAACAAGTTGATGAATACATAAATGGATTGAACCAAGAAATTCAATCATTTCAAGAAAATATTCAATCTTTACAAGATGAAATTGATTCTTTAAAGTCTCAAAATGAAATTTTAACGAAACAAATGGATGTTCATGAAAAGACAAATGAAGAAATAGCACGATTAGCTTTAAAAGAAGCAAGTGCTTTAATAGAAAAAGCTAAAAGAAATGCTAATATGATTCTTAAAGAATCAATGGAGTATGTTCGAGGTTTATCTAAAGATATTGATACATTTAAACAAGAAGCTATGGATTTTCGTATAAATGTTGTAAAAATGAGCGAAGAAATGCTAGAAACTATTGACAAATCTGAAATTTTCGGTTTAATTAGAGAAGAGGAAAATACAAAGACGGAGACAGTTCATAAAGAGGACTTATAGAGAACTTGTGGTTGGTGGAAAACAAGGAAGAAGAATTTATGATGAATCACTCCTGAGTAGCATCCTGAAGTAAAGAGTAGGGAGAGCCGTTTATCGCGTTAAGATATTGAGAGCATATCATTTTAGATATGAATAAAGGTGGTACCGCGTTATAACGTCCTTGAGTAGGGCGTTTTTTTATTGAGAAAGGAAAGAGGGATAGATATGAATTATAAGGATACGCTATTGATGCCTAAAACTGAATTTGAAATGCGAGGAAATTTGCCTAAAAAAGAACCAAAGTATGTAGAAAGATGGCAAGAATCTCGTATGTATGAAAAAGTTATTCAACAAAATGAAGGAAAAGATGATTTTGTTTTCCATGATGGTCCTCCATATGCAAATGGAAATATGCATACAGGACATATGTTGAATAAAATTATTAAAGACGTTATTTGCCGTTATAAGAATATGCAAGGCTTTTATACTCCATATATTCCAGGTTGGGATACACATGGATTACCAATTGAAAACGCTATTCAGAAACTTGGTGTCAATCGTAAAGAAATGACAACTGCTGAGTTTAGAAAAAAATGTTATGAATATGCATTGAAGCAAGTAAATATTCAAAAAGAACAATGTATTCGTGTAGGAACATTTGCTGATTATGATCATCCATATTTAACATTATTACCTGAATTTGAAGCTAATCAAATTGATGTTTTTGCTAAAATGGCAATGGATGGATTGATTTATAAAGGATTAAAGCCTGTTTATTGGTCTCCTTCAAGTGAATCTGCATTAGCAGAAGCAGAAGTAGAATATCATGATGTAAAAAGTCCAACTATCTTTGTGAAATTTGCTGTTAAAGATGGAAAAGGTATTTTAGATATAGATACAAGTTTTGTTATTTGGACAACAACTCCTTGGACAATTCCAGCAAATTTAGCTATTTGTTTAAATGAAAGTTATACATATGCTCTTGTTCAAAGTGAAAAAGGAAAATTAATTGTTTTAGAAGAACTTGTAGATACACTTTGGGAAAAATTTGAGTTAACACAAAAAGATATCTTACAAAGATTTAGTGGAAAAGAATTAGAAATGATAACTTGTCAACATCCATTATATGAAAATAGAGAGTCATTAGTTATTTTAGGAGATCATGTTACTGCTGATGCTGGTACTGGTTGTGTTCATACTGCACCAGGATTTGGTATGGATGACTTTATTGTGGGACAAAAATATGGTTTAGATGTTTATTGTAATGTTGATGAACATGGTTGTATGATGGAAGATTGTGGTGAGTGGTTAGCTGGTCAATATGTAGATGATGCTAATAAAACTGTAACATTAAGATTAGATGAATTGGGAGTTTTATTGAAACTTGAGTTTATTACGCATAGTTATCCTCATGATTGGCGTACAAAGAAACCTATTATTTTTAGAGCTACTGATCAATGGTTCTGTTCTATTGATAAGATTAGAGAAAAATTATTAAGTGAAATTGATAAAGTTCAATGGATTAATGAATGGGGTCATATTCGTATTTATAATATGATTAAAGATCGTGGAGATTGGTGTATTTCTAGACAAAGAACTTGGGGAGTTCCAATTCCTATTTTCTATTGTGAAGATGGAACACCTATTATGGATGAGAAAGTTTTTAAACGTATTTCTGATTTATTTAGAGAATATGGTTCTAATATTTGGTTTGAAAAAGATGAAAAATTCTTACTACCAGAAGGATATACAAATGAACATTCTCCAAATGGTGTATTCAAAAAAGAAAAAGATATCATGGATGTTTGGTTTGATTCTGGTTCTTCTCATACTGGATGTATGAAAGAAAGAGGATGTAAATATCCAGTTGATTTATATTTTGAAGGTAGTGATCAATATCGTGGATGGTTTAACTCTTCATTAATTATTGGAACTGCTGCTCATGGAGAAGCTCCATATAAAACTGTTTTATCACATGGTTTTGTTTTAGATGGTAAAGGAAATAAAATGTCTAAGTCTTTAGGGAATACAGTTGATCCTATTAAGTTGGTTAATCAATATGGAGCAGATATTTTAAGATTATGGGCAACTTCGGTTGCATATCAATCAGATGTTCGTATTTCTAATGATATTATGAAACAAGTTGCAGAAAATTATCGTAAAATGAGAAATACAATGAGATTTGTGTTAGGAAATCTGAGTGATTTTAAAGCAAGTGATGTTGTTGACATTTCTCAACTTGAGGGTGTTGATCAATATATGCTTATTGAATTAAATCATTTAATGAAAGGATATCAAGAAGCATTTGATCGTTATGATTTTGCTGAAGCAAATCAATTAATTTTAAATTGTTTTACCAATGTATTAAGTGCATTCTATATGGATTTCACAAAAGATATTCTTTATATCGAAAAGAAAGATTCATTAAGAAGAAGACAAGTTCAAACAGTATTATATCATTATGCAAAAACAATGATGAAATTATTATCTCCTGTTTTAGTTTTCACTGCTGAAGAATTACATGATCATTTCCATTGTGATGAAGATAAAGCAGAGTCTGTATTCTTAGAATCAAATCCTCAATTATTTAAAGTTGATAATGCAGATGCAATTAAAACTTATTATGATCGTTTCTTAGTTTTAAGAAAAGATGTTATGAAAGCATTAGAAGATTTAAGAAATGAAAAGGTTATTAAATCTAATATGGAAGCTAAAGTAACACTTTGCTTAAAAGATGAATATAAAGATATGGCAGATTTAGCTAATTCATTAAAACAGTTATTTATTGTTGCAAAAGTGAAATTGGTAGAAGATAATCAAACTTTAAATGAATTTGATACAGCATATATTAAAGCTGAAAAGTTTAATGGAGTACAATGTCCAAGATGTTGGAATTACTTTGATGCTGATGAAATGGATGGCGAATTGTGTCATAGATGTCATGATGTTATGGCTGAATAAAAGAATGGAAAACCATTCTTTTTTTTTATGAAATATGTATCATATTTGTATCATTTTTGTTAACATGTTTATTAAATTGTGTTAATATATACGTATTATTCTTGAAAAGAAAGTGGAGTGGGTATCATGAATAAAGAATTAAAAGGATCTATTATGTTAGGGATTGCAGCACTTATTTGGGGAAGTTCTTTTATTGTGATGAAAAGTGCTGTTGATTTTTTAACACCTGCAGTTTTATTATCCATTCGTTTTGTTTTAGCATCAATTTTTTTAAGTATTCTCTTTTTTAAATATATAAAAGTCTTTCCAAGAGATAAAATGAAAGGTGCTTTGATAACAGGTGGATGTCTTTTTGTTGCTTATTATGTTCAAACATGGGGATTACAATATACAACCCCAGGAAAAAATGCTTTTTTAACAGCAATATATTGTGCAATTGTACCATTTTTAGTTTGGCTTTTTTATAAAAAAAGACCTGATATTTATAATTTTATAGCTGCTTTTTTATGTGTGATAGGAATTGGCTTTGTATCATTAAATGGTGATTTATCAATGAATCTGGGAGATATTTTAACATTATGTGGTGGTTTTTTATATGCTATACATATTTTAATGGTTCAACATTTTTCAAAGGATTTAAATGAAGGAGCTTTTACAGCTATTCAATTTGTTGGAGGGGCTATTTTAGCATGTATTGTTGCTATAATATTTGAAGATATTCAAATAATAACTCAAATTCAATCATCAATATTTTTTCAAATCTTTTATTTAGCATTTTTTGCAACAGCAATGACAATGGTTTGTCAAACAGTTGGGCAAAAGTATACAAATGAATGTCGTGCTTCATTGATTTTATCATTAGAATCTGTTTTTGGAGTTTTATTTTCTGTACTGTTTTATGGGGAAGTTCTATCTATTCCTATTATTATAGGATTTGCCATTATATTTATTGCTCTTATTATTTCAGAAACAAAATTAAGTTTTTTAAAAACAAAAAAAATAGTAAATACATTTATTGTATTGATTGTTTTTATTTCTACATTAACAGTTTCAAATGTACAGGCCAAAGAACAATTAAAAGTTGAAGCACCTTATGCTTATGTATATAATCTTTCAACACAACAAGTTCTTTATACAAAAAATGAAAATAAAAAAATATATCCTGCTAGTATGACAAAGGTCATGACTGCTTTAGTTGCATTAGAAAACATGGATAATTTAGATACTGTTATTTCTATTCAAGAATATGATTTAAAAGGATTGTGGGAAGCTGGGGCATCAGTTGCTAATTTTGAAGTAAAAGAAAAAGTAACTTATTTAGATTTATTATATGCAATTATTTTACCATCAGGAGCAGATGCTTGTCGTGCAACATCAAGAGTTTTATTTGGTAGTGAAGAAAAAATGGTAGAAGCTATGAATAAAAAAGCCAAAGAGTTAGGTTTGAAGAATACACATTTTGTTAATTCGACAGGTTTACACCATGATCAACATTACACAACTGTTCATGATATGGCAGTTATTACAAAAACAGCATTAAAAAATCCTACCTTTAAAAAGATTTTTACAACAAGATCATATCGAACACAGACAACTAATCATTATATGGCAGCTTCAATTTTAAAAGTTTATTGGAAACAAAGAATTGGAATTAGCCATATTTTAGGGTGTAAAACAGGATATACAGATATGTCAAAGTCTTGTTTAACTTGTTTAGTAAAAAGTCAAAATCAAGAAATTATTTGTGTATTTGCTAAGGAAAGTGGTAGTGATAAGTATGTTTCAGATGCTAAAAAGGTTATTGAATATTATAATCGTAATTATCATCTTATTACAGCTATCCATAAAAATGATAGACTTACAAACATAAAAATCAAGGATGGAGTTAAAGAATCATATGATATTAAAGCTTCAAAAGATGTGAAGATTTTTGTCGATAAGGCAATTCAAGCTAAGAATATTCAAGTACAATATGAAGGAAGTCAAGAGTTACTTGCTCCAACAAAAAAGGATGCTCAAGTAGGGAAGATTAGGCTGATTTATAATGATCAAATCATAAGAGAACTAGATGTTTCTATTGGAGAAAGTATTGATGCAACAAATTTTGCTAAATTTTGTCGTTATGTAAAGAAAAATTTGGCTATGTTGACACTTTTAATGAGTTTTATTATGATATTGATTGTTTTAATTATCATATTTTTTCGAAAAAAATCTCAAAAAAAGAAATTAGCTTATAAAAAATATAGAGAATCGAAATTAGGAAAATAAAAAGTTGCATTTTGAAAGTGCAACTTTATTTATTATTCTTTAATTCAATAATACGATCAATTCCATAACCCATTAATCTACCAACAAATATTATAATAACTCCAACAATAGGCAGAACATAGTTACCACCAAATATAGAATACCATATAATGAATGCAAAACCTATAAAAAAGGCTATTGTTGTCAATAAGTTCATGTATTTTGTTTGTTTTAATTCTTTCATCTTTTCACCCCATTTTACTTATGAATTATTATATCATCTTTCATTATTTTTTCAATACTGCTATAATGGTGTAGGAAAAGGGGCGAAAATATGAAAAAGGGATGTCTTTTTGATTTAGATGGAACATTAGTTGATTCATTAACAGATTTAGCACTATCAGTTAATGAAGTTTTAAAACATCATCACCTCCCTACATATGCTATATCTGAGTATAATCAATTGGTTGGAAATGGTGTAAAGAAATTAATAGAAAGAGCTTTACCTGCTGATAAACAGTATTTATTAGAAGAGTGTTTAGAAGAGTTTCAAAAAATATATGAAGAACATTGTTTAGATTATACAAAACCATATAAAGGGATGAAAGAATTGCTTGATGTTTTAAAAGATGATGGTATACAACTTGCTGTTGTTACAAATAAGCCACATCATTTGGCAATTAAAATTGTTGAAAATTTATTTCCAAATGTTTTTACAACAATATTAGGACAACAAGATTTATATCCTATTAAACCACATCCAGAATCTACGTTTATTGCATTAATGAGTATGAAACTAAGAAAAGAAGAATGTTTTTTTATAGGAGATAGTAATGTAGATATCCAAACAGGATATCAAGCAGATATGGATACTATTGGTGTTTCTTGGGGATTTAGAGGTAGAGAAGAATTAGAAGCAGAGGGTGCAACATATGTTGTTGATTATCCTCATGAGATAAAGGAGATTATTGATGAAAATAGGAGTCAGTTCTTGTTTGGTGGGAATTAATTGTACTTACAGTGGTTCACATAATTTGATTAGTGGTTTAAAAAAATTATATAAAGATGATAAAATTATTATTGCTTGTCCAGAAGTTTTAGGTGGTTTGTCTATACCAAGAGATCCTGCTGAAATTCAAGGAAAAGAACCGTTTGTTATTAAAACAAATAAGAATCAAGATGTAACATATGAATATATTAAAGGTGCGAATAAAGCATTAAATATTTTTTTAGAAAATGATGTTAAGATTGCTATATTAAAATTTAGAAGTCCAAGTTGTGGGAATGATGGTGTTTATGATGGTAGTTTTTCACATCGTTTGATTGAGGGGCAAGGTGTTTTTGCACAATTATTAGAAGAACATGGAATTAAAGTTTTTAATGAATATCAAATTGATGAATTTTTAAAATATATTAAAGATGATGAGTATAGTCAATATTTTAAGAATGAAGAAGATTTATAGTAATAAATAATATGAAAAAATTAAAAATATGAATATTAATTTTGAAAGTTAAATAGAAAAAATAGGAATTATAGAATGATTAAGAATGAGAGAGGAAATAGTTTTAGCTATTTCTTTTTTTGTAAAAAATAGTATAAAAAATGCAAAAAAATATTTTATACAATTAAATTTGCCCCTTTAGGTGTTAAATTAACCCTACCTATTGAAATATATGTTGAAAAATGTATATTTTTTAGATGAAAGAGGGATGAATAATGAAGATTTTATTAAATCAAAATAAGAATATGAAACGTGGAGAGATTGTTTTAACTTATCATCCTAAAAATGAAGACTTAGCTATACAAATGAAATGTTTAATAGAATCTAAAGTGGGAGAAATAGAGGTTAAAGATGAATACAATAATCATTTTTTAATACCTTTATTGAATATATATTATTTTGAAGTTATTGAACAAAAAGTATTTGCATATACAAAATATGATGTTTATAGGTTGAGTATGACATTTCGTGGATTAAAAGCTCTTATATCAGATAAAGGATTTATACAAATTAATGTGAGGACAATAGTTAATGAAAGACATGTATATAGATATGAATTTTTAGAGGGATGTCATAGAAAACTTATATTGGACAATATGGAAAAGGTTATATCAAATAGACAATTTAAAAATAATGTTGATGAAATGTTAGCAAGAAGACGTATAGTTTTACAACATCAGAAGATAGTAGAGAAAAAGAAGGTATTATAGTTTATGATTCCTTTTGTTTTTTTTTACTTTATGATAGTATAAGAATAATAGGAGGAATAAGAAATGAAAACATATGACTATTTAATTGTAGGAAGTGGGTTATTTGGTTCTATTTTTGCTTATGAAGCAAATAAAAGAGGAAAGAAATGTTTAGTTATTGATAAAAGAAATCATATTGGTGGAAATATTTATACTGAGGAAATAGAAGGAATTCAAGTTCATAAATATGGTGCACATATTTTTCATACATCCAATAAATTGGTTTGGGATTATATTCAGCAGTTTGTTGAATTTAATAGATATACAAATTCTCCAATAGCTAAATATAAAGATGAAGTATATAATATGCCTTTTAATATGAATACATTTCATAAAATGTGGGGAGTCATAACACCTCAAGAAGCTAAAGAAAAAATTCAAAAACAAATTCAAGAAGCTCAGATAGATCAACCAAAAAATTTAGAGGAACAAGCAATTTCAATGGTTGGAAAAGATATTTATGAAAAACTTATTAAAGGATATACTGGAAAACAATGGGGAAAACCTTGTACAGAATTACCAACTTTTATTATTAAGAGACTACCTGTAAGATTTACATATGATAATAATTATTTTAATGATTTGTATCAAGGAATTCCAATTGGTGGATATACACAAATTATTGAAAAAATGCTTGATGGTATTGATGTAAGATTGAATTGTGATTTTTTTGATAATCGTGAAGAATTAGAAAATATAGCAAATAAGATTGTTTTTACAGGAATGATTGATCAATATTATAATTATTGCTTTGGTGAATTGGAATATAGAAGTTTAAGGTTTGAAACTGAATTATTAAATACAGATAATTATCAAGGAAATGCAGTGGTTAATTATAATGAATATGAGATACCTTACACAAGAATTATAGAACATAAACATTTTGAATATGGAACACAACCTCAAACTGTAATTACAAGAGAGTATCCAACTACATGGGAAAAAGGCGATGAACCATATTATCCAATGAATGATGAAAAGAATAATATGTTATATCAAAAATATCAAGAATTAGCTCATAAAGAAGATAAGGTTATATTTGGTGGTAGATTAGGAATGTATAAATATTTTGATATGCACCATATTATTGCTGAGGCTTTGAAATGTGTTGAAGAAAATTTATAAGATAGAATGATGATTATTTTTGTAAAAAAAAAGATAAAAAACAAATAGAAATACTGTCATGAAATGTCGAATTCTTTTTCTTTACATCAATAAAAAAAGAAGATATGATGATATAGGTGAGATAATTATAAATAAATAAAGAAAGGGATTTCTTTTATATCAGCACATTTTCACCATGAAAGAGATTAGAATGAAATAGTTTATAAAATATAAATTATTTGTTTTTAGTCTCTTTTTATTTGTATAAAAACATTGCTAAAAGCATTGTATAAATATTTGTTTTGTGCTATAATGTGTTAAAGATTTCATCACTGTATCTAACTATAAAAAGTATTCAAATATATGAATGGGAGTGATGAAATATGAATAGTGTTT
>CAJUOS010000044.1 GCA_910588075.1 uncultured Erysipelotrichaceae bacterium
ACGTATATAAAAAATATTTTTAAAAAGTACTTGATTTACAATAGTTAATCACCTCACTTCTAAGTATGCCATGCAATTTTGATTAGCATAATCAGGTTACAGAATGAAAATATGATGTTTTCGTATCTATATATCCTGTGTAATTGCTGTTTTGGAAATAATTATCAACTTCTTTAATATATGAAGTAAAATCAATTCAATAACTTTGAGAATATTTACTATAAAGTGTTACAAAGGTTTAATCTCCAACTAATGCAGCAGTGTCTGTATTAAACGAAATCGTATCTAAAATATAAGATTACTTCAACAGTAACAGTATTATAATTGTTTATATAAAATAATAAATTTTGTTGATTTCCATTTATTTAAACATAAAAATATACATTGTTATTATATAATATTGATGAAATTACATTGTTAGTTTATTTTTCTTCTATAACATCAACATCTATATTATTTTGTATCAATAGTTTGATTATAAATTCATTGTAAAACAAGTCTTTAGTATTATTTGATAAATCACATTTACAACTTTATTTTCTGTAAAAATAGTTAGAATAGAAGTATTCTTTTTACTTTTAATGTGGTTTCTATATTTAGAATACATTATTTTATCATTTTTTAAGCTATTATTAAATGTATAAGAAGATCCCATAAAGTATTCATTATTCTCTTCTACAGGATTTCTGTTGCTTAAGTATGTCAATATCAGAAAACATATGGCTAATAATGACAGTGATTTTTAATCCATTTTTTGTTTTCTTTATCTATTTATTCAAAATCTAACTATAACTAATCATTAGCATTACCTCATTATTTAAAAAAAGAATAGTAATTTTAATTTATCATATTATTCTAACTATCAAATTAATTAAAGTAATATATATATTTAAATAAGAATTTATTTTATATTTAGACTGATAAGTATGTAAAATAAGAACGCTTTCTTTATATACTTTTATTATATAATTGTTTATTTCACTTGTCTATGCATTATAGTGTAATTAGAAAGGTTTTAGATATCATTATCATCTTTCTATTTGTTATATACTGAACTTTATATTTGTAGGTGATATATAGAATGTTTTCTTTAAATTTTAAAAAATACATGTTATTATTACAAGCTAGGAGGATTAAAATGAAATCAGGGAAATGTCCAAAATGTTCAAGTAAAAATATTATAAAAATTAAAGATATTCTTCATGCTAATGGTGGTGGAAATATTACTCAATCACGTCATTTATTTACAGATAATAAATGTGCCAAGGTTACATTTTATATTTGTGAAAATTGTGGTTTTGTGGAAAACTATTTAGATGAGGATGAAATTAAAAAATTGAAATAAAATATATAATTATATTCTAAGTAAGAAATTTGTTATAAAAGATTTCAAAAACTATTGAATACAAATAGAAAGGGAATCTTTTTTTGTTTTTTCTAATGATTTAAGAAAATTCAAATTATCAAATATACAGATTTTATAAGTATTAAAATAGGTAAGTATATATCAATTAGAAAAAATTATTTTAAATATTAGATTTTATATATTAGACATTTATTAGTGAAGTTTTAAACATTAGTATTAATAATAGCTTTTTAATACATTATTTTGATAGGTTCCTTAAAATATATTCTAGATTGATGATTTAACAAATACTATTAATATTAATAAAATGAAAAATTATAAGTTTAAATTTGAAAAAATAACTTTGTTATTGCTAATTATAATAATAGTAATGAGTGGTTTTTCAATTCAATAGACAAATGCTACAAAATTTTATAATAATGGTTTAAGATATAAAAGAAATATAGAAACTATTTATATTGGTAAAACAATTTATAAATATAAGATGACTTTATTTATTGGTAATGAAAGTAAAATAATGATTGACAAAGTTTTATAAATTGCTATAATGTATGAGTGCAATAAATGATAGCAGCATATAG
Organism: uncultured Erysipelotrichaceae bacterium; assembly: GCA_910588075.1. Taxonomy (GTDB): domain Bacteria; phylum Bacillota_I; class Bacilli_A; order Erysipelotrichales; family Coprobacillaceae; genus MGBC163490. The sequence goes on from CAJUOS010000044.1 coordinate 1,948, forward strand.
AGTGTTGAGTATTGCGTTTATAACAATAGGATGTAGAGTATCTTGCTGCAATGAGAAATACTTAGTATAAACACAACTTAATTGATCTATAAATGTTATTGTTTTATGCCAAATAAAACAATAGGAGGAAAATAAAATGGCACGTTATACTGGACCACAATGGAAAAAATCTAGACGTTTAGGTTTTTCTACATTAGAAACTGGTAAAGAATTAGCAAAAAGACCTTATGCACCTGGACAACATGGACAAAAGAGAAAGAAACCAACTGAATATGGATTACAATTAGCTGAAAAGCAAAAAGTAAGACATATGTATGGAGTTAATGAAAAACAATTCCGTAACACTTTCTTTAGAGCAAGTAAAATGGAAGGAATTACTGGTTATAATTTCTTTTGCTTACTTGAATCAAGATTAGATAATGTTGTTTATAGATTAGGATTTGCTACAACAAGAAGACAAGCAAGACAATTAGTTAACCATGGACATATTTTATTAAATGGTGTAAAAACTGATATCCCATCTTGTCATGTAAAAGTTGGAGATGTTATTGAAGTAAAAGAAAAATCTAAATCTTTAGATATTATTAAAGCAGCTTTAGCATCACAAAATCATGTACCAGGATTTGTTGAAGTAGATGCAGATAAAATGGTAGGAAAATTATTAAGATTACCAGAAAGATCTGAATTGAATCAAGAAATTAATGAATCATTAATTGTAGAATACTACAACAGACTTGGATAAAAGAAAAATAAATTTGAGGTATTTGATAATTTTTCAATTATTGAATACCTTTTTTTATACTTTAAAATGAAAAAGAACTATTTTAAGTTCTTTTGGAAAATCAACTTATTTGATTTAACTATTATATTATTTTGATAACTATTTAATATTTATTTCTTAATTTTTAAATTGACTATTAAAATAAATATATGTTAATTTTTTAGAAGTTTTAATAATTTCTTTTTCTTATTATTAAATTCTTCTTGTGTTATTACTTTATTATCTAGTAAAAATTTAAATCTTTTAATTTCATCAGCAATGGATAAGTGTATTATTAGAATATTTAATTTTTTGATCCGATTATCAAGATTAATTCTACATACTCTACAAAAATCTAATTCAAATCTTTTCTTCCTTTATTCTCACAAGATACACAATTTTTTATAACAAATCATTTCTTTTTTATATCCAATAATACTTTCATTTTGTATGATTTAATATTTATTTATACCATACTTTTTATCTTTTGTTTTAACCATATTGCAATAGATAATATTTATAAAATAAGAATTATAAATAGATATTTATAACAACAATTATTTATTTTTATGTTTTTTGTAATATGATGCACTCAACAATTTTATTTTGTGTCATTTTTTCTTATTAATTGATGAAATCATGATAAAATTATGATAGAATAAAAGACATGAATAGGAGTGGATTAATAGATGGATGATATTATGAACCAATTAAATCAATTAATCAAACAAATAGGAACAAGAAATCTTATCATTGCTACAATTGTTGTTGTAGTTATTGTTATTATATATATTGTTATGAGGGTATTGCGTTTAAAAGTTTATCGTAAACAAATTGTAGAAGTTGAAAATCAAATGAATGCGATAAAATCACTTCCATTACAATATCGTTTAGGTAGGGTTCAAAGTATTTCTAAAAATGTTCCAGATATTGCAGAATTATATGAAGAATATGCTAGTGAATATGAAAGAATAAGTGATTATCAAAAAAATGAATTAGCTATTTTAGTTAATGAAGTTGATGAACAATTATTTTATGGGAAACTTCGTAGAGTATCTAAAAAGATGGCTCAATTAGATGAAATGATTAAATCTTATGAAAAAGATTCTCAAGCATTATTAACAAAAATAGAAAAAATTACTGAAATTGAAAATATTCAAAGAATAGAAATTATTCGTGTGAAAGAGAAATATCGTAAAACAATTGATAATTTTGAAAGTATACGTTTTAATGTTGAAGATTTTGTTCCTCATTTATTAGATGTTTTTAATGATGTTGATGATTCATTTGTTAAATTAGAGAATATGATGAATAATCAAAGATTTGAAGAGGCTAAAGAATTTACAACAACAATTGATAAAAAAATTATTTGGCTTGATGAAGTTATTGAAAATATTCCTAGTTATTTAGCAGTTGTTAGACAATATGTTCCTAAAAAGATAGAAAAGATTCAGTTTTTAATCGATCATATGCCAGCTGAACGTTTTTCTTTGAATCAACTTCATGTTGATGAACGTTTCCAAAAAATTAAAGATGATTTGGATGAAATTGTTATTTATATAAAACAGATTCAATTAGATGGTATCTCTGATGATTTAGAAAAATTGGTTAATGATATTGATGAATTGAGTAGTGATTTAGAGAAAGAAAAGGAAGCATTTGATATCTTTAAACAAAAATGGGATGATTGTTATACATATATTACTCAGATTTATGATCAATATAAAGAAGCATTATTAGATTTTAATAAAATTAAAAATTTATATCGAATTGATGAAATAGAAATTGTTATTGATGAGAAATATCAAGATTTTGATATTATTTTAAGAGAGTCTTATGCTTTAGAGGAAGAAATGAAAAAGGGTGAGTTTTCTTATATAAATATGATTCAAAATGTTGAGTCGTTAAAAGAAAAATCGCTTGTTCATCAAGATTATCTCAATGAATTTTTCTCTATTAGAGATCATCTTTTTTTGCAAGAACAACGAGCTATCAATGAGTTAGAAAATATCAATATTGTTTTATTGGAAATTAAGTCTGAAATTAAAAATAGACATTTACCTATGATTAATGAATCATATAAAGATTATATCCAAGATTCTTATGATAAAGCAGCACAAATTCAAGCATTTCGTCAAAGTAGACCTGTTGAATTAACAGAATTATCTCAAAAAGTTGATGATGCGAGAGATATTATTTATAAATTATATGATAATGTGCATAATTTAATTGTAACTGCAGAAATGGTTGAAGAAGCGATTGTCTATGGAAATCGTTATCGTTCAACTTTTATGGAAGTCAATACAGAATTAACAAAAGCAGAGGTTTTATTTAGAAATGGTGAATATACAAAGGCATTATCTACTGCTGTTGATATTATTGAAAAGATTAAGCCAGGATCATATGAAGAATTAATAAAAAAATCAAGTAAAAAATAAAAAATCTTCCTCTAAACAGAAGGTACAAAATCGTACAATCTGTATAAGAGGAATTTTTTAAATGAATTATTTTACATAAAATATTTCAATGAAGAGCTAAGTTCAATAAAAAAATGTAGAAATTTTTCATTGAACATGATATATATACATATATTAAGATATGGAGGGAAGATATGATTTATTTAGATTATGTATCAACAACACCATTAAATAATGAAGTTAATAAGATGTATCAATCTTTATTAAATGATTATTTTGCTAATTCTGATTCATTGTATTTATTAGGAATACAAACAAGTAGACTTATGGAGCAATCAAGAAAATTAATTGCTGATATGTTAAAAGTGAAAGCAACAGAAATTATTTTTACAAGTGGTGCAAGTGAATCTAATAATATGGCTATAAAAGGGTGTGTATTTCAATATCAGGGACGTGGAAAACATTTGATTACAACTGCTGTTGAACATTCTAGTGTATATAATACATTTATTCAACTCAGGGATGTTTTTGGTTTTGATGTTGATTTTATTTCAGTTCATAAAGATGGTCACCTTAATTTAGAAGAGTTAGAGTCTAAAATTCGTAAAGATACTATTTTAGTATCAACAATGTATGTGAATAATGAAATTGGTGTTATTAATCCTATTCGAAAAATAAAAGAAATAATAACAAAATGTAATCCTATAACAAAATACCATGTTGATATGGTTCAAGCATTAGGAAAAATTCCAATAGATTTATCTTTGGTAGATTTAGCAAGCTTTTCTGCTCATAAGATATATGGATTAAAAGGAAGTGGAATTTTATATAAAAAAGATTCAACATCATTAATTCCACTTATTAATGGTGGACAACAAGAAGATGGTATGCGTGGGGGAACTTCAAATACAGCAACTCATACAATGTTTGCAAAAACTTTAAGATTAGCATTAGAAAATCAAGATAAAAAATATCAACATGTCTTATCTATTCATCAATATGTAAGAAAAGAATTAAGTAAAGAAGATGATATTGTTATAAATACACCATTACAAGACTTTTCACCTTATATCCTTAACTTTTCATGTGTTGGTTATAAACCAGAAGTTATATTACATGCTTTAGAAAAAGAAGAATGTTATATATCCACAAAAAGCACTTGTTCTTCACATAAAAATGATGTTTCAAGAACATTATCAGCTATGAAGTTGAATGATGAAGTTGCAAAAAGTGCTATACGTATAAGTTTTTCACATTTAACAACAATAGAAGAAATAGATGAATTTTTATATCATCTTCATCATATTTTGAAAACAATTAAGAAACAGAGGGGATAATATGGAGTGTAATCATATATTAGTTCGTTTTGGAGAACTAACAACAAAAGGTAAAAATAGAAAAACATTTATTCGTAAATTATGTCATAATACAAAGGAAATATTAAAATCATTTGATAAATTAAAATATGAATTATCTTTTGATCGTATGTACATTATATTAAATGGAGAAGATTCAGAGGCTGTTTGTCAAAAACTTCAAACAGTCTTTGGAATATATTCTTTTTCACTTTGTTATAAGGTTGAAAGTGATTTAGAGAAAATAAAAGCAGTTTGTTTAGAAATTATTGAAAAAAATGAAGGATTTACTTTTAAAATTAATACAAAAAGAAATGATAAAGATTATCCATTGCATTCTCATGATATTAATACTGCTATTGCTGGTTATATTTTTCATCATACAACAAAAAATCTAAAGGTTGATGTTCATCATCCTGAAATCTTAATTAAAATTGAATTAAGAAAAGGATATACATATGTTATGGATAATGTTATAAAAGGTGCAGGTGGCTATCCAGTAGGTATAGGAGGAAAAGCACTTTTAATGTTATCAGGTGGAATTGATTCACCAGTAGCAGGTTATTTAACCTTGAAAAGAGGAGTAGATATTGAATGTATTCATTATGCTTCACCACCATATACAAATGAATTAGCAAGAGAAAAAGTTTTAGATCTTGTGAATGTTTTAAAAGAATACACACATGGGAAAATTATTGTACATATTATTCCATTTACAGAGTTACAGTTAGCTGTTTATGAACATTGTCATGAAAGTTATGCTATGACTGTTATGCGTCGTATGATGTATAGAATAGCTCAAGGGATTGCTAAGAAAAATAATTGTTTGGCAATTGTGAATGGAGAAAGTATTGGACAAGTTGCTTCGCAAACATTAGAAAGTATGTCTGTTATTAATGAAGTAATACAAATGCCAGTTTTACGTCCTGTTGCATGTATGGATAAATTAGAAATTATTGATATTGCTCAAAAAATAGGAACATATGATATTTCTATACGTCCTCATGAAGATTGTTGCACTATATTTACTCCAAAACAACCTGCAACAAAACCAAAAAGTTATAAAGCAGAAGCTTTTGAAAAAGAGTGGGATTTTGAAATGATGATTGAAGAATGTGTTCAAAATGCAGATTCTATAGTGATAGATGATACTTATAAAAAATTTGACGAATTATTTTAATTTTTTTGAATAAATATCACACTTTGGCACAAACTAATTGTGTCAGGAGGTGAAAGTTATGAATACAAACTCAAGCAAAAGCAAATTAGTAGTTCCTGGTGCTCAAAATGCTATTGACCAAATGAAATACGAAATTGCTAACGAATTTGGTGTAAATCTTGGACCTGATGCAACTTCTCGTGCTAACGGATCTGTTGGTGGTGAAATCACTAAGAGATTAGTTCAAATGGGACAAAACCAAATCGCTGGTAGAAATAATCAATAAGATAAAAAAGCCCTAATCATAAAAAAATATGACTAGGGTTTTTCTTTTTAAAATTTTTTAGAATAAAACTGAAAAGAAAGAATATAAAGCAATACAAATGAATTGATAATCAATAAACAAATTTTTAAAGTATCTAAGTTGATAAAAACAGAGAGCAATATAATGACATAAACTTCTATTAAAATAATGATTAATGCAAATTTGGTAGCTAATTCACTAATAAGATGATTTCGTTCATCAGAAATCTTAATTCTTGATTCTCGCAATTTTTGTTCATTATTTATTATTTTATAATTTTTAAATAATAAAAGAGCACTTCCTAATATTATTCCAAAACTAGCACCTTCAAGGAATCCTTTCATAAAATCTTTCATATAATTTTTAGTTAAAACCGAGAATATAAAAGTGAATACTCCTAAAATAATAAAACAAATGTATACTATATTGTGATTATGTAGAATTTTTTTAAATTCTTGATCAGTAGAAATATTTCTATAACAAAATGGACCTATCATAAATTTTCATCCTCCTCAAAAATAAAAATGTCCTCAATACTCAAATTAAAAAATTGTGCTATTTTATGTGCTAAAACAAGTGAAGCCTTATATTTTCCATTTTCTAAAGAAATAATTGTTTGACGTGTTACTGATAAAGCACTAGCTAATTCTATTTGTGTAATGTTATGTTTTTTTCTTAATTCTTGAATATGTGTTTTCAATTAAAAAACTCCTTCAAATAATGTATAGTTAACTTTACATTGATAGTATAACATAATATTTCTTTAATGTAAAGTTTATTTTACATTATAATGGACATAATATTTTTATATAAGTGTTTCAATCATAAAAATGATATTGCTTACAATTTGTTATTGTGTTATTTTGTTTTTTTATGTAAAATAGTTTTATGTATACAAGGAGGATAAAAGTATGACAAAAGTGATGGCGGTTAATGCTGGAAGTTCATCTTTAAAATTCCAATTATTTAATATGCCTAGTGAAGAAGTAATAACTTCAGGTATAGTTGAAAGAATAGGATTAGAAGATGGTATTTTTACGATTAAATATAATGGAGAAAAAAAGACAAAAACTTGTCCAATTCCTGATCATCAAGTTGCTGTTGATATGTTATTAAAGGCACTTGTTGAAGAAGGAGTTGTTAAAGAATTAAATGAGATTAATGCAGTTGGACATCGTATTGTTCATGGTGGAGAATATTTCAATGATAGTGCAGTGGTTGATGATGATGTGATTGCAAAAGTTGAAGAATTATGTGAATTAGCACCTTTACATAATCCTGCACATTTAATTGGTTATCGTGCTTTTAAAGAAGCTTTACCAAATGTAGGACATGTTTTCACATTTGATACTGCTTTCCATCAAACATTAGATGCTGAAAGATATTTATATCCATTACCAATGGAATATTACACAGATTTAAAAGTACGTCGTTATGGAGCACATGGAACAAGTCATAAATATGTTTCAGAGCAAGTTATTGAAATGTTAGGAAATCCAAAAGAATCAAGAGTTATTGTTTGTCATTTAGGAAATGGAGCAAGTATTTCTGCAGTATTAAATGGGAAATGTATTGATACATCAATGGGATTTACACCATTAGCAGGAGTTATGATGGGAACACGTTGTGGAGATGTTGATCCATCAATCATGCCTTATTTATGTGATAAATTAAAGAAAACACCAAATGAAATTCTTGATATTTATAATAAAAAATCAGGAATGTTAGGTGTTTCTGGAATTTCTTCAGATTCTCGTGATATTGAAGATGCTTTATTCAAAGATGGAAATGAAGAAGCATTAAAAACAAGTTTATTATATGCACGTATTGTTTCTAAGTATATTGGATCTTATTATGCTGAACTAGGTGGTTGTGATGCTATTGCGTTTACTGCTGGAGTTGGTGAAAATGCAGCTTATTTAAGAAGAATTATTATTGATGACATTTCTAAAGCATTTGGAGTTTTCTTAGATGAAGAATTAAATAATATTAGAAGTGGAGAAAATAGAGTTATTTCTCATCAATATTCACAAATTAAAGTCATGGTTATTCCAACAAATGAAGAAGTGATGATTGCTAGGGATACTGTAAGACTATTAGAATTATAAAAAAGGTATTTTGATAGAACTATTAACAATCACTTATTGTTAATAGTTTTTTTATAAAATAAGTATTGTTATTGTTAAAGAACTTGATAAAATATTTAACTCGTTATAATATTGAAATGAGTTATTTTTATATTTTTTGTGAATAATGTAATTGATTTATATAAAGAATATTTAATAATATATAGAAAAATATATGGTTTAAAATAATTCTTGAAACTATATGAGTCTTTTTTATATAAATGTTTAATTTAATTATATTTTTTGATATAATGTAGCAATGAAATGGAGCGTTGAGTGATGTCATTTGAAAGATTAAATGAAATAAAAAAATTATTAAATGAATATAATTATCAATATTATGTTTTAGATAATCCAACAGTTAGTGATCAAGAGTATGATCGTTTGATGCAAGAACTTCAAAGTTTAGAATTAAAGCATCCTGAATGGATAACAGCAGATTCTCCAAGTCAAAGAGTTGGGGGAGAGGTTTTAGATAGTTTTCAAAAAATAACTCATGAAAGAATGATGTTATCTTTAGGAAATATTTTTAATAAAGATGAACTATTGACTTTTGATGAGCGTATACGAGAGATTTATCCTCAAGTAGAATATGTATGTGAATTAAAAATTGATGGATTGGCTGTTTCATTAGTTTATGCTGATGGTCGTTTAGAGTATGGAGCAACTCGTGGAGATGGAACAATTGGAGAAGATATTACCCACAATGTTAAGACTATTAAATCTATTCCATTAACTATTGATTATGATGGTGATTTTGAGGTGCGTGGAGAAATCTTTATGCCTAAAAAATCATTTAATGAATTAAATGAACAAAGAAAAGAAGCAGGGGAAACATTATTTGCTAATCCACGTAATGCTGCTGCTGGGAGTATAAGACAACTTGATTCAGCAGTTGCAGCTAGAAGAAAATTAGATGCTTTTTTATATATGGTTCCAACAGCAACTGAAGTTGGCTGTACAACACATAAAGAAGCTCTTGAATATATTCAATTATTAGGTTTTAAAGTTAACCCTATGACAAGGGTTTGTTCTTCAATTCAAGGAGTTTGGGAATTTATTCAAGAAATGACTCAAAAACGTCCTACATTTCCATATGAAATTGATGGAATTGTTATTAAGGTTAATCGTATAGATTGGCAAGAACGTTTAGGATATACTGCAAAAGTTCCAAAATGGGCTATTGCCTATAAATTTCCTGCTGAAGAAGTAACCACAAAATTAAAAGATATTATTTTTACAATAGGTAGAACAGGGCAAATTACACCTAATGCTGTTTTAGAGCCTGTAAGAGTTGCAGGAAGTACAGTTCAACGTGCTACACTTCATAACGAAGATAATGTTAAACATAAAGATATTAGAGTTGGTGATTATGTTGTTATTCGTAAAGCTGGTGATGTTATTCCAGAAGTTGTATGTTCATTAAAAGAAAGACGAAATGGAACTGAAAAGAAATTTGAAATGATAAAAGAATGTCCTTATTGTGGAACACCTTTAATAAGAAAGGATAATGAAGCTGCTTATTATTGTCAAAATAGTGAGTGTGATTCAAAAAAAATAGAACAAATTATTCATTTTGCATCAAGAGATGCTATGAATATTGAAGGTTTAGGTGAAAGAATTATTGAACAATTTTATAATTTAGACTTTATAAAATGTATTGAAGATATTTATACATTAAGTACACATAAACAAGCTATTATGGAAATAGAAGGATTTGGTGAAAAATCAATGGATAATTTAATTGAGGCTATTGAAAGAAGTAAGAAGAATTCTATGGAAAAATTATTGTTTGGACTTGGTATTAAAGGTATTGGAGCAAAGATGGCAGATAATCTATCTAAAGTATTTAAGAATATGGATGCTTTATTAGAAGCGACAGATGAGCAATTATTGAGTATTAAAGATGTTGGAGAAACAATTGTTCAATCGATTAATCGTTTTAGAAATAATTCTAATAGTATAGGATTATTAGAGAATTTAAAGAATATAGGTTTAAATATGAATTATTTAAAAGAAACTTCACTGCTTCAAGAGAGTATTTTTAATGGGAAAACAGTATGTGTAACAGGAACATTAGAATTAATGACAAGAAAGCAAATAAAAGAATATTTAGCAAGATTAGGAGCAAATGTAACAGGCAGTGTTTCTAAAAAAACAGATTATTTGATATGTGGCAAAGATGCAGGTAGTAAATTAGAAAAGGCTAATCAATTAGGAGTTATTGTTTTAACAGAAACGGAATTTAAAGAGGAGGTTCATTTATGAAAAAAATAGGAATCTTATGTTTGGTTTTGTTTTTATTAGTTGGTTGTATGGGAAAGCAAGAAGGAGTACAAGAAGAAGCCTCAGGTGATGAAGCAACAATGGAATCATTAGATGATTCATATTATAAAATTATTAATCTTGATAGCAGTGAGCTAAGAGAACGTTTTTATACTGATTTTTATAGTACTAAAGATTTTGAGACAATTGGAAGGGATTTACAATTAATTTCTTCACAATATTTTTCTACATCAAATCACTATATGAGTGAAGGACAATATTTTGGTCGTGAACAAAAAAGAGCATTAGTTGTTAGAAATACAAAATCTAAATATAGTATTCAACCTAAGAAAGGAACAACTATTGATGGAGTAAAAGATCCTGTTATGGTTTCTAATATTCATGAACAAGATTATTATGTTAAAGATGGTTCGAAATATACTTTAAAAGGAATTTCTTTAGCAGTTGTTTTGGATCCCAAAGATTCTAATAGTCAAACTTTAGTAACACCAATGAGTGATTCAACAGTTAAGAATTATGGAAAAGAGTGTATTGCAAAAGTATATGATTTTATTCAAAAAGAAGAAAGTTTAGCAAAAATTAAAGATTTACCTATACTTATTACTATCTATCAAGCAACAGATAAGACAAGAAGTACATTAAATGGTAAATATATTTATTCAAGCTACTGTCATAAAAGTTTAGGGTCTATTAATGATTTAAATTATCGTAATGTTATTTTTTCTAGTAGTGAAGCAGAGTCAATTGATAAAATTACATATGCAGAATTTAATGAAATTAAAAACAATCTAAAATCTTCTGCAACTGAAGCTGCTGGATTAGTTGGTGAGGCAAAATATATTGATGGAGAAATTCAATCTATGATTATTAATGCAAATTTAAATATTAAAACAATTACAGAATTACAATATTTAACATCTTTATTAGCAGATAATATTGATTCTAAATTTACTTATGATTTTGATATAAAAATATTAGTGAATTCACAAGATGGATTAAAAGCAGTTATTATAAAAGATAGAGGACAAAAAGCAAAAAGTAGTATGTTATATTAGGAGACTTTATAATGACTGATATAGAGAAAATATTAAAACAATTAGCAAGAAAAACAATGTTAGATATAAGTGAACAAGAAATGCCTCAATTATTAGAAGAATATAATATTTTTATGATGCATGTCAAAGCACTAGAATTGATTAATACTCAAGATATTGAACCACTAGCATTTCCTTATGAAATAAAAACTCATTTTTTAAGAGAAGATAAAGTTGTTCATATGTTAAGTCAAGAAGATGTTTTAAAAAATGTAGGTTGTGTACAAGATGGTCAAGTTAAAGTCCCAAAGGTTGTGAGATAATGGTTCAATATAGTATAGAAGAACTTCATGCTTTATTAATATCTGGACAGATTCATTTTAAAGAATATTATGAGGAATTGTTTAAAGAAATAGAGTATCAACAAAATAGGTTAAATGCTTTTGTAACAATAACCAAAAATGAAACTATTTTAAATTTAAAAAAGAAAGATTTTGTGAATATGTTGTGTGGTATTCCTTATGTATTGAAAGATAATTATAGTACAAAGGGAATAAAAACGACTGCATCTAGTCGTATGTTAGAAAATTATATTCCTGTTTATAATGCACATGTTGTTGATTTATTAAATAAACAAGGAGCTTGTTTGGTAGGTAAGGCATCAATGGATGAATTTGCAATGGGGTCAACAAATCAGACTGCATTAACTGGACCTGTTTATAATCCTTGGGATAGAACTCGCATTGCTGGAGGTTCGTCTGGTGGAAGTGCTGCTCTTGTAGCAAGTGGAGTTGTTCCTTTTTCCTTAGGAAGTGATACAGGCGATTCTATTCGTAAGCCAGCTGGTTTTTGTGGTGTGGTTGGATTTAAACCAACATGGGGAAGAATTTCTCGTTATGGTGTTATTCCATATGCTTCAAGTTTAGATCATGTGGGAGCTTTTACACGAAATGTAAGGGATATGGCAATAGTTATGGAAACATTAGCTGGACATGATGAAAGAGATATGACTTCAAGTATCAAGGAAGTTCCACAGTATCTTGATTGTCTTGATGAAAATATAAAAGGAATAAGGATTGCTGTTTTAAAAACAGTAAGTGATGAAGTTGAAAATTCTATTATTCAAGATAATTTTAATAGAGTTGTTAATGTTTTAGAAGAGCTAGGTGCCATTGTTGAAAATATAACAATGCCAATAGAATTATTAAAAGCTGTTTTACCTACTTATACTATTCTTGCGAATTCTGAAGCAACAAGTAATCTTGCTTGTTTGGATGGTATAAAATATGGTCATAGAAGAGATGGAAAAACAATTGAAGATACTGTTATTCATTCTCGTACTCATGGTTTTAGCCATCAAATTAAAAGTCGTTTGATTTTGGGAAATCTTGCTTTAGCATATGAGAATCAAGAAAGAATGTTTATGAAAGCTCAGAAGGTAAGAAGATTAATTGTTGAAGAATTAAATAAGATATATCAATCTTATGACATTATTTTAACACCTAATAGTGGTATAATAGCTCCGAAAGTTAAGCAAGTGGATAACCAATATACTTATGAAAGTACAATTCTTGAAAATCATTTGATTTTAGGAAATTTAGCAGGGCTTCCTAGCTTGTCGTTACCTAGTGGATTTGTAGATGGAATGCCAATTGCTGTTCATTTAATGGGGCGTATATTTGAAGAGCAAACTGTTCTCAATGTTGCATATGCTTTAGAAAATATTTTAGGTTTAAAAAATCAATATTCAAGGGAAGGATAGAAAATGAAATTTGAACAAGTTATTGGATTAGAAGTTCATTGTGAGTTAAAAACAGAATCGAAAATGTTTTCTTCTTCTCCAGTAACTTTTGGAAAAGAACCAAATACAATGGTTAATGAAGTAGATATGTCAATGCCAGGAGTTTTACCTGTTTTAAATAAACGTGTTGTAGAATATGCTATTAGAGTTTGTCATGCTTTACATATGGAGATAGATGATGTTTTATGTTTTGATCGTAAAAACTATTATTATGCTGATTTACCAAAAGGATTTCAAATTACACAGAATAAACGTCCTATTGGTAGAAATGGTTATTTAGATATTGTAATAGATAATCAAATGAAACGAATTCGTATAGAACGATTGCACATGGAAGAAGATACAGCTAAACAATCTCATTATGATTCCTATTCATTAATTGATTATAATCGTTCAGGGATTCCATTAATTGAAATTGTAACTAAACCAGATATAAGGAATGGAAAAGAAGCCGCCATATATTTAGAAAAGTTAAGACAAGTTTTTATATATACAGATGTATCAGATGCAAAAATGGAAGAAGGTTCTATGCGTTGTGATATTAATGTTTCTATTCGTCCTTATGGAAGTCAGGAACTAGGAATACGTACTGAAATTAAGAATCTCAATTCTATATCTCATGTACAAAAAGCTATTGAGTTTGAAACTTTAAGACAAGAAAATATTATTTTGCATGGTGGAACAATTACACAAGAAACAAGACGTTTTGATGAAAACACTCAACAAACAATAAAGATGCGTTCAAAAGAGGATACAATAGATTATAAATATTATACTGAACCTAATATATTACCTATATGTTTGGATTATCAATGGATTATGGACATAAAAAAGCATTTACCAATGTTAGCTGATGAAAGAGAACAGCGATATATACAAAATCATGGATTATCTCAAATGGATGCACATATCTTAGCATATCATAAGGATATGTCTGATTTTTATGATGATGTTGTTCAACAATGTACAGAATATAAAACAGTATGTCATTGGTTATTAGGTGAAGGACAAGCTTATTTAAATAAATATAATTTATCTTTAAGGCAAACAAAGTTAGTTGCATCTCATCTTGCTGAGATGATTTCTTTTATTCAAGAAGGTATAATTTCATCTAAACAAGCAAAAATAATATTTGAATGTATGATGAGTGAAGGAAAAGATCCACAAACAATTATTGAAGAAAAAGGTATTAAGCAAATATCTGATATAGAAACATTAACTTGCTTAATTAATGAGATATTAGATGATAATCAAATATTTATTGACAATTATGAGCATAGAAAAGATAAAGTTTTAAGTTTTTTGATGGGGCAAATGATGAAAAAAACAAAGGGACAAGCAAATCCTAAAATAGCTCATCAAATATTGTTAAAGTTATTAGAGGATAGAGTTCATTAATCTATACTATACAATTACATTATTTTTTGATACAATAGAGAAAAGTTGGTGATAAAATGGCAAAGAAATTTCAATTTGATGATGAAGAAGATGGAGTTCAAAAAAATGAATATGTACAGACTTCACATATTGATGAACTAGAATCTTTAAAAGAAAATTCAGTTGAGAAAGTGAACATAGAATCATATTCTGAAGAGTTCAACATTGAAAATGTAATAGGTGATGAAAAAGATGATAATGAGGACAATGATTTTATGAAAAAGAAGAAAAAATTTGTATGGAAATGGTGGCATTATATTTTAATAGGAATTATTGTTTTATTTATTGCCTTTATGGTATACATTTTTGTATTATCTAGCAATGATGGACCAGTATATGGAAAAAGTAGATGCCAAGGTATTGTTGTAATAGAGAAAGATAATATTCAATCAACAATTTCTGATATTAAGAAAAAGTATCCTGAAGTTCAAAATGTAACAATGGAAATTGCTTGTAAACAATTGAAAGTTGATATTGTATTTAAAGATGGAATGGAAACAAAGAAGGCTAAATCTATAGCTGAGGAGACTATTCAAATATTAGATAAGTTAGTTGGAAAGAAAAAGGAAAATGGAAAGAAATATAGTTCTTTATTTGGATATGAGAATAATGTTGCACAATATGAAGTTAATTTATTTTTAGAATCTAATAAAAGTAAAGATTTTCCTATTTATGGAACTAAACATGTTCAAAAAGATAAGTTTTCTTATACTTTAGCTTCTGTGAAGGATCAAGAGAGTAAAGAAAAAGCTGAAAGTACATTAAGTGATAAAAAATAAACGGGCATTGCTCGTTTTTTTGTGGAGGTCATATGAAAAAGAATGATTATATAGATGCAGTATGTATAGATTATACATATGATGGACAAGGAATTGTAAAAGTAGATGGTTTTCCAGTATTTGTTAAAAATATGCTTTTAGGAGAACAAGCGAAAGTTAAAATTATTAAAGTTTTAAAAAATTATGCAGTTGGTAGAATGATAGAGCTTTATCATGAGAGTCCTTATCGTGTAGAAGTGAAGTGTCCAATTTTTAAGCAATGTGGAGGTTGTCATTTACAACATTTATCATTGGAGGGGCAACAAATATTCAAAACAAAGCGTGTTCAAGATGTTTTAACAAGAATTGGACATTGTGATGTAGAGGTTTTACCATGTATAATGATGGAAAATCCATGGTTTTATAGAAATAAGGTACAAGTACCTGTTGGGTGGTGTGATGGAAAAATAGTTTCTGGATTTTATAAGCAACATTCTAATAGTATTGTTCCAATGGATGTATGTTATATTCAAAATCAAGAATCTAATCAATTGGTTAATCGTACTAAAGAATTATTGGAGCAGTTTTTTGAGACACCTTTTGATAAAGTTAATCATCAAGGAAATATAAAACATATACTTGTAAAATATGGACATGTAACTCATGAATTAATGTTGGTTATTATTACTTATAAAGAAACAATTAAAAATGTTCAAACAATCATTCAACAACTAACTTATGAATTTCCACATTTGAAATCTATAGTTCAAAATATAAATCCAAGACATGATAATGTTATTTTGGGAGAGAAAGTTAAAATATTATATGGTTCTGGTTATATTGAAGATATTTTGTTAGGAAATAGATATCAAATTTCTACGAAGTCTTTTTATCAAATTAATCCTATACAAGTAGAGAGGTTATATCAAAAGGCCATAGAATATGCTGAGTTTCAACCAGGTGATCAAGTTATAGATGCGTATTGTGGAATTGGGACCATATCTTTATCATTATCTAAATATGTAGGGCATGTTTTTGGAGTTGAAATAGTTGCACAAGCAATTAATGATGCAAAAGAAAATGCGAGAAGAAATGGTATAGATAATGTTGATTTTATATGTCAAGATGCAGGTGAATTTATGGTGGAATTTGCAAAAAAGAACAAACATATAGATGTTGTTATGATTGATCCACCTAGAAAAGGATGCTCACAAGTATTTTTAGATCAATTGTTAGTATTAAAGCCTGACAGAATTGTTTATATTTCATGTGATGTTGCAACTCAAGCAAGAGATATAGCTTATTTACAAGAACATGGATATATAGCAGATATATGTCAACCTGTTGATATGTTTCCACACAGTTATCACATAGAGAACATAGTTCGACTGTCATATCAAAAAAACATTGATTAAATTAATATAATTTCAATTATTTTTCGTTAAAAAATAGTGATTTAAAAATCACAATTTTAGGACTGCCATTATAAAAATGGCAGTATTTTTTTTGAGTTCGACTGTCATTAATATTTTTTAATAAAAAAGTGTGTGTAAAAATGAGAAAATAGTCGGTGGTTCTATGATGTCTTTGTGGAAGCATATCTGCTTGTTGGTGAAGAATATATTATTATATAATTTTTTGTTATATTATGTTTTAAGATAGAAATGTGTATAAATGCTAACATAAGAATGTGCAGAAATGATCATTTAAAAATGTACAAAGT
>CAJUOS010000045.1 GCA_910588075.1 uncultured Erysipelotrichaceae bacterium
TTTTGTCCACACCAAGCACCAACGCGTCCTAGCTTATCAGCAAAAGCGTCCATATATTTTTTCCTCCCTTAAATAATATATCTCAATTATAAATCAATGAGTTTTATTCTCAACTAATCATAAAGTTATTGTTGTTTTTAGTTAAAAATTGTTTATAAATTATTTCTTTTTTTGATTTAATAAGTCAAATTATTAAAATAAAAAAAGTTTCTCAATATTGAAAAACTTTCATTTTATTCTTATTCTTTATTTATACGACTTTCACAATATACACAACGATAAATATGTTCTTTTTCATTTGCTAAATAAAAGATTTGATCCAAATCTTCCTCAATAGAAGTAATACAACGTGGATTTTTACACTTTTCTATATTTTTAATTTTCTTAGGTAATTGTAATTTTTTCTTTTCAATAGTTTTACCATCTTTAATAATACTTACTGTAATATGGGGATCTAAATATCCCAAGACATCTAAATCAATTTCAAAATCATTATCAATTTTTAAAATATCTTTCTTTCCCATCTTGTGAGATTTTACATTTTTAATAATAGCCACACTACAATCTAGATTCTCTAATCCTAAAGCTTCATAAACTCTCATTGCTTTTCCTGCAGTAATATGATCCAAAACAATTCCATTAATAATACTATCTATTTTCATTTTTCTACCTCATTTTGTAATTCTAACATTGTCATAATTAAAGCCATACGTATATATCTTCCATTTTGAACTTGATCAAAGTATTTTGCTCGTGGATCGTCATCTACTTCAGTTGCAATTTCATTGACACGTGGTAATGGATGCATAATGATTAAATCTTTTTTAGAATTTTCAATTTTCTTTAAATCTAATATATATGTATCTTTCAAACGAATATAATCTTGTTCATTAAAAAATCTTTCTTTTTGAACACGTGTCATATAAATAATATCTAATTCTTCTATAACATCTTCAATCTTATGAACTTCCTTATAATCTAAATTTTTTGCTTCTAATAAATCTTTCTTTAAGTATTCTGGAATATTCAATTCTTTAGGAGAAATAAATACAAACTTTATATTTGAATATCTTGACATTGCTTTTAATAAAGAATGTACTGTTCTTCCAAACTTTAAATCTCCACAAAAACCAATAGTTAAATTATCCAATCTTCCCTTTTCTCTTTTGATCGTTAATAAATCAGTTAGAGTTTGAGTAGGATGATTATGTCCTCCATCTCCAGCATTAATCAAAGGTACTTTACTACGTTTTAAAGCAACTAAAGGTGCTCCTTCTTTGGGATGTCTCATTGCAATAATATCACTATAACAAGAAACAGTCCAAATAGTATCTGTTACACTTTCACCTTTTGTAGAACTACTAGAAGATGCACTAGAAAAACCTAAAACTTTTCCTCCTAATGAAAGCATTGCTGATTCAAAACTCAATCTTGTTCTTGTACTTGGTTCAAAAAATAATGTCGCAAGTATTTTATTTTGACATACATTTTGATATTTTTTAGGATCATCAATAATATCTTGTGCTAAAGAAATAAGGTCATCAATTTCTTTTACTGATAAATCCATTGGGTCAATTAAATATTTCATCTTATTACTCCTTGTATTATTTTTTTCTATTATATCACAAACATTAAAGATTACTATAAATGTTCTTAGAAAATTTCTAAATGAAAATGGAATCTCTTAAAAAAGAAATTCCATCCTCACTATTCATATTTTTTCTTTTTATTAATAAAAACTAATAAACCACTTAATGATATAAATATTAATATTCCCCACAATTCTATAAAATAACAATCATCCGTTCTTACAACCTTTTGATTATCCTTTGTATTATTTGACTCTGTTGGTTCTTGGTTAATTTGAGGTTTATCCTCAGGCTTACCTTGAGGCTTATCTTGCGGTTTATCCTCAGAATGATCTTGAGATATTTTCCATGTAGCTATAAATGTAAGGTGTCCAGTTGTTCCCTTTTCAATAACTACATTTTGACTGACTTCTTGTCCATTAAAATCAATTCCATTGATTTCTTTTGTCCCATCTGCTAATTTCCATCCTACAAAGATATACTTTAAGCCATTTTTAGTAAAACTACTTGGATTTTTTAAGGCAAAACTTTTATCAACAACTTTATATTCAGATTGATTATTTAAAACTCCATTTTGTTTTTGATAATCTTCTAAGCCTAAATAATGAATTGTGTATGATATTGGCTTTACATAAAATTCAACAATCTGATTTGGATTTTGATCATTCAATATAATATTTTTACCTAAAGATAGAATTGTTTCTATATCTTGTCCTTGATTATCTACTAAATAATACCCTAATTTATTTAAAACTTGGCATTCACTTTGAATTGGATAAACCATCAAAGCAGAAAAGTGTCCTAAAACAGGTGTTGTTGTGTAAACTACTTTTTGAGTATCATAATCTTTATATCTTACAGTATAACTTTTTTGATGAGAAGTTGTATAATAAAATGTGAGAATATTTTCTTCTGCGTCTTCTTTTAAAATAAAACTTTCATTTTGTGTTAAAGGAACATAATTTTCATATCCCTTTAATGTTGGTTTTATAGGTTTTTCCCATATTTCTACTCCGTTTTGATAATAAAAGTCATGCACTGTTTTCATTGGAGCTATCTCTATTTCTTTACCATTTTCAATAGTTACATATCTTACTGAATAATCTGTAATTTTTGTATTGTCAGATTTCCAATTTGCTTGAATAGTAATATCTGAATAAATATTCATATTCAAATCATAATCATTACCTACAAACTGAGGATAGCTATCACATTTTGAAATTTTCCAACCTTCTAGAATATATCCATTTCTTATAAGTCTTGGAATTATTCCATTAATAGCCACACTTTGACCACCTCTTAAAACTTGTTGCTTAGGTATTACTTGACTTATATCAATAGGAACACCTTTATTCCAGTCAAATGTAATTTTATATTCAGGAGCATCCCATTGTGCATAAAGACGTAAATTAGATTCTACAATAGTAGAAGTTTTTGTATCATTTGACCAAGTCATATGTCTTGTTCCAGCTGGTCCCAAACTCCAATATAAGAATGTCCATGATTTTGTTCCCTGTGGAGATTTATCAGGACATACATCACGTTGAATCATTTCTCCCAATTGATTTTTTATAGGTGTCCATACTTTGGTTAAAATAGGGTCATCATTTTTCATTTTATATTGAATAGTAGATTTTCCATCGTCATTTTTAAATCCATATTTTGTTTCTTTTAATAAAGCTCCATATGGTAATTCTAATACTCCAAGTTCCTCATCATTTACCATATATGTAATGGTATAACGATTTCTATTATAATAAAAATATAAATCATAAGGATTCTCTTCAGTTCCTATGGCTTTACCAGAATATCCACCTTGATTATCTTGATATTGTGTATTATGATCAGGTACATTATTAACTCTTGATAAGTGGAGTCGAGAACTTGGTGATTGAGCTTGAATAATATTTGTTGATTTAACTGATACACGACGAGCAATAGCATAATATTTCACAACATTATCATTTGGGTCAGTGTATTTACGAATAGCATAATATCCTTGTTCTCGATTAGAATCGATTGTTTTTCCATTTTCATCTACAATTAATAAGTCACTAAATTCATACATTTTAAAAATATCATCATTTACAGATAAAAGATATAATTTATTATTTTCAACACTATCATCAGTATTATCATTACCATCTCTAATGATAACTCGACTTCCAATTAAATCTTGACTTGTCATATTTGGAATTTCATAACAATGATTATATTGATAATAACTAGATCGATAAAATGTCCAATAAGCATATAATTCATGTACTTCTTCTGGATTCTTAGGATTAGCTATAATCTCAGAACCCATCGAACCATATAATCCTAAAATAGTAGATTCTGCTTGAGGAGAACAGGCATCATTGGCTTTATTAGCATCAATAATATATTTTTGATTATATCTTCCTGATGTTGTTGCCCATGATATAAAATTCCAATTTGTTGAACTTCCTGCTTCTTTTAAAGCTATTTGTGTATTAGGCCATAGATTTCTTAAATCTGTACCATATTTAGCTGAAATTTCAACTGTTTTTTCTAATTTTGGATTTCCATTTATGATTAATTCAGATTGATCTATGTTTTTTGTTCCTATAGCATTTGCATTTGCTATTGAACCACTGTTATGATAAGATAATGCAACTGTCTGATTATAAAGTTTATAATCATCTGTATAATAATGAAATCTTAATGTATAAACATTACGTACATAGAAAGCATATATTAATGTACTACCATCAGCTGCAACCTTTGTACCATCTACTTCATTTCCTTGTTCATCATTAACCAAAATACGATAAGGCATATCTTGACTTGCTTTATAAAAATCAGCAACTGCTACCTCACCCATATATGTGCCATTATAATTTCCATCGGCATCTAAATCTGAATCAAAAACATACCCCATTTTTTCTCTAAATTGCTCATCTATTATTTTTTGAATATCTTCTTTTAATACTTGTTGCCCTTCTTTTTCTTCAACTAATACATCTTCTGTTTTTAAATTTTCTAATTTAAAACTTCCAACATTACTAAAAGCTCCAGAATCTGTTTTAGGATTTCTACTTGTAGTTGAATAATCTGGATCCTCTGTCCAAAAGACAACCGTTACTGATGAAACATCAGGTATCCATTTTGCAACAAGAGTTATTGACTTTGTAGAATCTGTACCTACAATTTTTACATCTTTTAAAAATTGCTCAGTAATTTCAAAGCGATTATTTTGAATAGATAAATCAACCAAATCTCCATGTTGATCAGTATATTGCCAACCACCAAATGTATACCCTTTTTTTACAGGGGTCATATTTTGAAAATCAATAAATTCATCCAATTTAACATTTTGTCGAGCTATATAATTACCTTCCAATGTATCAAAAATAATACGATAATCTGCTGTTTCATATAGAATTGTTACAACTGTTTCACCATTTGTTTTAATAACTTGTTGTGAAAATAATCTTGCAGTATAACCAGGTATATCTGCTGCCTTTGCAGTTGTTAAAGCTCCAACTCTTCCAGGCTGATTATCTTGAATTAACAAAGTCTTTCCATCAACTGTTTGGTGTTTAATCGTATAAGTTCCTTGCATACGACGATAATAGATGTTTATCTTTGTATCCTTTGTTAATCCCTGAGCTGTTATATGATTAGTTTTAACATCATAAGTGTAAGTAATTCCCTCTATTGTTTTTATTCTTGCCTTTTCCCAAGCTTTCTCATGTTCCTCATCACTCACAATAACATTATTATTACTATCAAGACATAATTGTAATGGAGCTTCATCCAATGCAACATTATATCCTTTAATATATGGAACTTCCCAATCTAAAGAATATGTACCATCAGATTGTGAAGTCAATATTATTTCATCTGGACTATGAGCACTCATTCCAGGTAATGCTCCATATGCTGAAAATTTATAATCTAAAGTCATTTTTATTTTTTGAATTGCAATAGTAGAAACATCATCAAATGTTCCTGCATAAATACTTCGTGTTTTCGGTTTATTATATTTTGCTTGATATCCATCTTTTATTTTATAATGGATATCAGCAGTATATTCACCATTTATAAAATCACTTTCTGTAATAATAAATGATTCATTCACTGTTATTAAACCTTCTTTTTCATAAGCCTTAGATAAAACATTATATCCATTGCTTAATTCATTGTCAGATATACTATATGGTGTTTTTTCAAAATCAACAAACTTCAAACCATCTATTTCTAAGAAATGTCGAATATATAATTTATATTCTTTTGTTTCATCATGAACATTTTCTGTTTGACTATCCTGATTTGTTGCAAAAACTGTAAAAGATGTAGCAAAAGCGATTGTTGTCAAAAGCATACAAATACACAAAGTTATCTTTAATAATCTTTTTATAGCTAATAATGTAGTATTTTTTAACATATGTTTTTCCCTCCTATATAAATTATTTTATAACCTTTATAATACCCCCCCCCCCCGCAAATTTGTCAACTATTTTGCCCTATTAAAATATATTATTCTTTATAATCATTATTATCCTTCCTACCTCAACAAAATTAATTATTTTATTTTCATTAAATGAAAATATCATATCATTTGACATAATATGAATTGGACATTAAAATAGTCATTAGTTAGTTTATGCTAACTAGAAAGGAGAGTTTTATGTTTATTGTTATTATAGAACTTATTCTTTTAATAATTGGTATTTATAAAGTTAAGTTATATGCAAAGAAGTTATCTTATCCTTCAAATAAGATTCAATATAAATCATCTCATCAATATTCTCATTTGAAATATAGAGAAAGTCATAAATAAATAATTACATTCTATAAAAATATGATATAATACTCAAAGAGGTGATGAATATGGACATACTAATTTCTAGAATATTAAAATATTTAAATGGTTGTTTAGATGATGATTATATGTATAAAATAGGAACTTTTTTAGTCAAAAACTATACTAAGATATGTCATTATTCTCTTGAAAAGTTTTTAAAAGAAGGACATTTCCAAGAGTATGAAGTTTTAGATTTTTGTCAACATTTAGGTTTTTATAATTTTGATGACTTTAAACAAACATTAATGATTGATCATCAACTACGTAATGATCAAATTCAATCTAGAATGTTAAATGTCAATATTGATCAAATGATTAATCATGTAGAAAAATCAAGAAATAATGAAGAGTTTATAAAATTAATTGATGAACTTTGTGAATTGATTTTTAAAAAAGAAAGAATCATTATTATTGGGGCATTATATCCTACAAGTGTTGCTGTTGATTTTCAGACAGACTTAATTACATTAGGAAAAGAAGTTGTTGAATATCATCAATTTGATAAAGATTTTGAATTTACTGAAAATGATATTGTGATATTTGTAACTGCAACAGGACGTTCTATGAAATCATATATGCCTAAATTAAAGCCTAAAAATATTTGTGTGGCTGATTTAGTTTTAATTACTCAAAACATTAAATATACAAACTATGATAATGTATGTGCTGACTATGTTATTCATGTACTTGGTAAATTTGATGGTATTCAATTTAATTATCAAACAATGATGATTTTAGATATTTTAAGAATACGTTACTATCAAAAATATTATTTATAACTCTGTCTTTATGAGATAGAGTTTTTATATATGTTGAAGAAAAACTATGAATGATTTTACCACAACAAAAAGGAGATTCTTTTTTGAATCTCCCTCAATAACATTTTAATTATATTTAATAATGAAAATGTTTATCTTTTCTTCTTAATCCTAATAGTCCTAAACCACCAATGATAAATAATCCACTCCATAACATCATTCATGTGTTATTACCTGTTATTGGTACTGATTTTATATTAAATATAATATAAACTTATTCATCAGTTGATACAATTGTTATTGTATGTTTTCCTTTTAATAATGTCTGTGTAAACTTTGGACTTCAATATAATGATTGACTTCCTTCCATGCACACAACTTTCTTATTTTATCTCTTATTTATGCTCTCTTATCTTCATAAAATATTTTTCTTCTATATTTTGACACAATAGGATTCACTGCTAAAGTTCCTCAAAACCACATGACTATTATATAGTTTTCTTATACAAAAAAAGCCACTAAGTGGCTCTTATTTACCTGTTCCAATTAATCCAGCTAATGTTCCAGCAATAGCAGAAATAGGCATAGTTTGAAGAACAACACGTCCAGGTCCTGTAACAACAGTATTGAAGAATCCTTCTCCACCTAACATCTTATTCTTTAATCCTTTAACTGATTGAGTTGTCATTGTACAAGTTGCATCCATAACAGCAACATATCCAGTATCTACAACAATTTGTTGACCAGGTGCTAATTCATATTCAACAGTTGCTCCATCAATTTCAACAAACACTGTTCCCTTTCCAGAAAGTTTACTCATGATAAATCCTTCTCCTCCAAAAATACCAGTCATAGCTTTTTTGTTGAAGAAAGTTGTTCTTTCTACAGTTGGTTCACTTGCTAAGAAAGCTGATTTTTGTACAACAATTTCTTTTCCAGGCTCAATATCATATTTTCTAATTTCCCCAGGGAAAGATGAAGCAAATGCAATCTTACCATCCCCATTAGCAGTATAAGTATTTAAAAACATTGTTTCTCCTGAAAACATTCTTCCAAATGCCTTACCAATACCACCATTACTTGTTGTTCCCATTTCCATGCAAGGATCCATCCAAGCCATTGCTCCTGAATCACTTAACATCATTTCACCCTTTTTTAAATGACAAATGACTGCAGGTAAAGGTGTTCCTACGATTTCATATTCCATATTAATACCTCCTTAATAATCTATCTTCTATTATAAACAAAAATATTTTATTTGACTATATTTTTTAATGAAATAAAAAAGGAATAATCATTGCAGGTAATAAATTAGCAATTTTTATCTTTTTATTAAAGCAAAGATTAATGCCCACAGCAAAAATCAATACAGAACCAATAAAAGATAAATTAGCAATCACTATTGGACTTAAAAAAGATTTTAAAAAAGAAGCAAACAGAGTTATACTCCCTTGATATATCAATAAAGGCAAAGCAGAAAAAGTAACACCAACTCCTAAAGTTGAAGCAAATACCATAACAATAACAAAATCTAAAACAGACTTTGCAAATAATGTACTTACATCTCCTTGTAATCCATCTTGTAAAGCTCCTACAACTGCCATAGCCCCTACACAAATAACCAATGTTGCTGTTACAAAACCTTCAACAAAAGTGTTATCATTCTTAATATGAACTTTCTTCTTAAGCCATTCTCCAGCTTGTTCTAAACGCAGTTCAATATTTAAAAACTCACCTAATAATGCACCAAAAACCAAAGAACCAATAAGAAGCATACTCCCCTGTGTTTCTATTCCATTATCAATAATTTTTAACATACCACTCATTGCTCCAGATACTCCTATAAACAAGGTTGATAACCCAAGAGCTTGCATGATCGTCTCTTGATATCTTGGTTTTAAACCACTTTTAATCATCAATCCTATTCCACTACCTATAATAACAGCTAATGTATTTGCAATTGTACCTAATCCAATCATGTTCTTCCCCTACTCCTTATAATCATAAACTATTTCTTGAATCACTTTTCTGGCGTGAAAACGAATCTCTTCATTACTATCATCAAATGTTATTAATGCTTTCCATAATGCCCATCCCATTGCTCTATTTTTCATATCCTCTGATATATTTGCTAAAAAAATATGACGACTTTGTTTATCAAAAAAAGTCCATGCAATAGCATAATCACATGCTGGATCACCTACACCCATAATTCCAAAATCAATAACACCACAAAGATGTCCTTTTTCAACTAATAGATTTCCTATAGCAATATCACCATGAATCCATACTCCTTTTTGTAAATAAGGTTTTTCTAAAGCAAGATTCCATAATTCTTCTAATCTTTTTGTATCTAATCTTTCTTTTAATAATTCTAAAGCTTTTATTATTTCATCATGATAAATACTTAAATTTCCACCACGATAAAAATTATGTTGTCCTGCTTGTGGTCCTTGTTCGCTTGGAATTGATTGCAATTCTTCTAAAAAATTTCTCAATTCTTTTGCAAAACTATTTAAACTTTCTATATTTTGATAAGTAACTGTCTCTCCTGATAAATAATTTAAAATGGACCATGAATAAGGATAATCATCATTACTCTTTCCTATATGTAATGGTTGAGATATAGGAAGAGAAAGAAATTTTGATAGATAAGGTAACCATTGATTTTCTTTTTGAACTTGCATAGCATATTCTTTTCCACTAGGTAACCTTATTACCATCTCATCTCCTAAATGAAATGTTCTATTATCATGACCACTTTTTTGAACTGGCTGTATTTTTAACTCATCATATTGTGGAAATTGTTCATGTATCAACTTTCTAACAATATCTATTTCTATATTCATTATTCTATTTATATTCTCCAATTAAATTTAACTCTCGCATAATATCATAAATACCATCTTGATCAGGATCTTTAAAATAATATTGGCATAGATTTTTTAACTCTTGAGGAGCATTTTCATAAACAACACCTGTTTTTACTTCTTCTAACATTTGATAATCATTCATACTATCTCCAAATCCAATTGTATCTTCCATTTTTGCTCCAAAATGATTAATAACTCTTATAATACCATCTGCTTTTGTACAATTTTTAATAATAATTTCTCCATTAACAAAATCATCTGTTTCTTTTGAGAATGTTACTATATTAAAAAATTCTTCTAAAAAAGGTATACATTTATAATAATTTTCTTTTTCTGGAGCAATGAAACATACTTTTGTAACTCCTGTATTTAAGATATTAAAGGAATGAATAGGTAATCTATTTTCTCCTTGTCTACGTAATTGTAAAAATCTCATTAATTCTAAATTATCTTGATTTTCTTTTTGATGTTTTTGTGTAAAGAAGTTTAAAACTCCTGCTGTTTCATAAAGTGCATCTTTTGTTTCTAAAGTAAACAAAATATGATTATTAATAAATAATGTCATAACTTCACTCAATAAATATTGATTAATTAAATTTTCAAAAATATACTCTCCATTAATTATAACAAATCCACCTGCACTACAAATAACACCATCAAAACCAATATCTAAGATTTCATCTACTATTGATGTTGGTGCTCTTCCTGTACATAAAAAAGCTTTATGTCCATTTCTTTGAGCTTCTTTAATTGCCCACTTTGTTTTTTCTGTTATGACTTTAGATTTTCCTACTAAAGTACCATCAATATCATAAAATAAATATTTTCCCATTTTTATCACCCACCATATTATAGCGAATTTATATTTTAATGTTAAGAAAAAAGATGAAGTTTATCAAAGAACTTCATCAATTAATATTGGTTTTTCAATATATTCATCTTGTATGATATAAGCATTTAATATTTCTGCTCTTAATTCCTCAGACAATCCATTATTAGTATGAACATAAAGAAGTATTTCATCTTTTTCAACATAATCACCAATCTTTTTATTTAAAACTAATCCTACACTATAATCAATTGTATCTTCAATAGAAGCTCTTCCTCCACCTAATTTCATACTGACTAACCCTAATGGTTTTGCTTTTAAATCTTTAACATATCCTTTTTCAAGAGAATGAATAGGAATGATTTCTTTAGCTTTTTTAAATAATTCAGGATGACAAATATATTCTACATTTCCACCTTGAGCTTCAACCATCTGACATAAGACATCAAAAGCTTTATGATTATCAATAACATTCTTTAACATTTGTGTTGCTTCTTTGATTGATTTTGCTTTTTTAGCTTGTATTAACATTTGTGCTCCTGATTGTAAACATAATTGTAGTAAGTCATCTGGTCCATTTCCTAATAGCGTTTCAATAGCTTCTTTCACTTCTAAACTATTTCCAATTGCATAACCTAATGGTTGTGTCATATTGGATAATGTTGCTTTGGTATCTTTTCCTAAAGATTTTCCTATTTGTATCATCATTTGAGCAAGTTTTTTTGCTTCTTCTTTAGTTTTCATAAAAGCACCATTGCCATACTTAACATCTAATAATAAAGCATCACACCCTGCAGCTATTTTCTTAGACATTATTGATGATGCGATTAATGGAATACATGCCACTGTTCCTGTTACATCACGTAAAGCATACATTTTTTTATCTGCAGGGACTAAATGTTTATTTTGACCAATAATTGAAAAACAACAATCATTCACTTGCTTTATAAAATCTTCTTTTTTTATTTCAATTTTTAATCCTGGTATTGATTCTAATTTATCTAATGTTCCACCTGTGTGTCCTAATCCTCTTCCACTCATTTTGGCCACTGGAACACCACAGGCTCCTACTAATGGACCTAAGACAAGTGAAGTTTTATCACCAACACCACCTGTACTATGTTTATCGACCTTTATTCCCTGAATAGAACTCAAATCCAATATTTCTCCACTATATGTCATTTCTTTTGTTAAAATTGTTGTTTCTTTTTGAGTTAGTCCTTGAAAACAAATAGCCATCATCCATGCACTCATTTGATAATCAGGTATTTTATCTTCAACATATCCATTTATAATAAAATGAATCTCTTTTTCACTATGTTCTAAACCTGCTTTCTTTTTTTCTATTAAATCAACCATACGCATGAATATCACCTCATTATCATTATATCATAGATAAAAGAAAAGATAAGGATATCCTTATCTTACTCAAATTTTGTATCAACTTCAAAAACACTTCGCCCATTTAAATAATCTTTGACAGTCATTCTCTTTTTACCTTCAACCTGTAATTCAGTAATTAAATAAACACCATCTTCAACTTTGACTCCAATAGCATCTTTAAATATTTTAACAATTGTTCCATTATCTTGATGAGCATGATGCTTTCTTGCATTTTCACACTGATGAATTTTTCCTGCCCAAATTTTAACTGTTTTGCCATTATATGTTGTATAGCTACCAGGCCATGGATTTGTTCCTCTCACCTTGTCATATACTTGTCTTGTTGTTAGGTTCCAATCAAGACGTTCATCTTCTCTTGATAATGTTGGAGCATATGTAACTAAATCTTCATTTTGTTCAATACTTTGATTTGTACCTTTCATAATATCAGGTAAAGTTTCTTTTAATAACTCTGCTCCTATAACACTTAATCTCTCATACAATATACCTACATTATCATCATCTAAAATTGGTGCTTCTTTTTGACTAATGATATTTCCAGCATCCATTTTTTTAACCATATACATAATTGTTACTCCTGTTTTATCATGACCATCAATAATCGCTTGATGGACAGGTGCTCCACCACGATATTGTGGTAATAAAGAAGCATGAACATTAATACACCCTAATCTTGGGATATCTAATACAGCTTGAGGAACAATTTGTCCATAAGCAGCAGTAATAATTAAATCAGGTTTTAAATCAATAATTGCTTGATAGTCGTTTCTTATTCTTTCTGGTTGAATAACAGGTATATCATATTTCAATGCTTCTACTTTAACATCAGGCATTGTTAAAACTTTTTTTCTTCCTACCAAACGATCTGGCTGTGAAACAACTCCTACAACATTATATTTTTCATCAATTAACATCTTTAAAACTGCTAAAGAAAAAGATGCTGTTCCCATAAAAACAATTCTTTCATTCATCATATCATCACTCACTTTCATTTCTTAGTATACCATATTGCACATAATCATACTAATAAAATCAGAAAAAATCAAAACAACAAACTCTATTGCCTTTACACAATATTGACTTATAGTTTCAAAAAATGAAGAGACATGATTGTCAGATGTATCTTGAATGGTTACATACGATTCTTTGACTTCTTGAGAAGAAGATACTGTTTCCTCAAAATGATCTTTATTTCGTTCAAACATTGTCTTTGATACATTATAATTACCAAAGAACATACTCATAACACATATCAATATAATAACTAGACATAAATCTGTAAAATATTGTTTCATTGACTTAAATATTCATCTATCACTAATGCTAAAATATTGAGTGAATTTTCAATTTCTTGATATGTGTTTTCATTAGCACCTACTTCTATTAAAACCATATTTTTTGTTGTTCCTTGATTATAATGACTTCTTTTTAAATAAACACCTCTACATAACTGAGGAATTTTTTTATTAATTTGTGATGATAACTGACTAGACATCTTTTTAACTTGAGGATAATTTGTACTTCCTTTTCCAACAACAAACATTAATTTAGCATATTTTTTATTTTTATATGTTAAAGTTGATAATGATTTTTTTATAGAATCTCTATGAAAATCAATGACCAAATCATATGTTCCATGCTTTTTTACAGCAGCACTTAAGTATTTCTTTGAAACATTATATGAATATCTATAATTAATATTGTTTTTCACTTTATAAAGCTCAAAATCTGTTGTTTCATAATCTACATCATAACCTCTTTGCTTCAATAATTGCATAAGATATTTGCTCCCTTCTTTTACTGACTTTGTCGCATATTTTTCTCCTTGATGTGTATTATAAATATGAATAGATTTTCCATTGGATTGCTTTTTTACATCTGTTGTAGTCATAGAAGAAACTACATTTTCAACTTGCTCACTATAAACCTTTTGTAAAGGAAGATTGAACAATATAACAATCACTAATAAAATTTTTAAAATAATTTTCATATTATTATTCACACAACTTCCTCCTATAACTATACAATTATTAATATGCAAAAAAAGCAATATTTAGTACAGCATAAAATATTTTTTAATATCAACATATCTCTATTAAAAAAAGATATACAACTATTAGAATAAGAAAAAAAGACTTTTCATCTTATTAATGATTCAATTTCTTTAATCATGGCAATCAAAAAATGGAAAGAAAACAAAAATAAAAATGTATCCTTTTATCAATATATACTTATATTATCTAAAAAGCTCCCCTGTCTCTTTCAAAAACAGCAGAGCTAACTTTTTAATAATACTTATATATTTCTATTTTCTTTACCAATAAATATGAATTTTCTAATATCGTAAATCATTAATAGCTTGGGATAATATCTTTGAAATCATTTCTATATCAAAGTCAATTTGTTTATCACTCATAACAAATTGGTTTTCTAAAGGATTTAAAACTTCATTTAGTAATTGAATTCTTTTTTGTTCATCTAGTTGACCAATCTCTCCTAGAATTAAACGTCTTTGAACTTCATTTAATCTTCCCTCATAACGTTTTCTTTTACCTACTTTTAATGCTGTTGAAGGATCTAATGATTCTTTAAAATATCCTTCTAATAAATTATAGACATCACTTACCAAACTTGAAACATGAATAACAGTTGGCACACCAATTGCTATAACAGGAACACCCATTGAAGTTTTAGTAATACTTTTACGATGATTACCTATTCCACTACCTGGATAAATTCCTACATTATTCATTTGAATAACATGACAAACTTTTTCATAACTTTGTGCACATAAAGCATCTATCGCAATAATGATATCTGGCTGAAATTCTTCAGTTATACAATGGACAATATCAGCTGTTTCCATTCCTGTATGTGCCATAACTCCAGGAGCAATACATAATGTATCATAATATTGATTTTGATGTCTTTCATCTAATGGATAATGATGTGTTGCTCTAAGATGTTTTAATGTTCTTGGTCCAATTGCATCGCTTGTCAATGTTTCATTTCCTAACCCAACAAATAAAATACGAGGATCTAATTTTTGAGTTAATGATTTGATAAAGTGATTCAGTTGCTTTTTAAAATGAAAAGATAGTGTTGTTATATCTTGATAATCAGGAAAACTCATTTCTACATATTGTCCTACCTCATGAGGATACAATTCACTCTTTGTTAAAATTTCAAATGTTTCAATAGTAATATTGTTATCCTCTTGGACATGATGTGTATAATCTTTATCTTTTGTTGCAAATGCTAATGATTCAATAGCCAAATCGCTACGTGTATAATATTTTTTCATATTCTCACCATAAATAATCTTTACCAAATTTAAAAAAATTAATCATTTGTTAATAAAACTTGCATTTATCATATATTTTTGATAGAATAACTAGGCGAAAGATAAAAGCGAGGTGAAGAAGAATGGCAAACATGAAACAACAAATTAAACGTTATAAAAATGCTGATAAAAAACGTGTTATCAATACATCATACAAAACAGCTTTAAAAACTGCTATTAAAAATGTAAAAGTTGCAGTTGAAGCTGGTAATAAAGAAGCTGCTGCTGAGGCTTATAAAGTCGCTGCTTCTCGTTTAGATGCTTCTGTATCTAAAGGAATTCATCATAAAAATTATGCTAGCAGACAAAAATCAAGATTAGCTAAATTAGTAAACTCTATCGCTTAAGATAGAGTTTTTATTTTAGTCGTTGACAAATTATTTTTAAACACATATCATAACTGTTATATAGGAGGATTATTATGGAAAGAAAAGATATATTAGAAAAAGATACATGGAATTTATCTTTAATTTATCAGACAAATCAAGATTTTTATTTAGATTTAGATAAAGCAAAAGAATTACTTCAGAAATTATCAAACCAAAAAGATAGTTTTTTAAATACAGTTAATGAATTTCTTCAATTTCATGAAGATTATATTCAAATGAGTAGATATATACAAAAATTACATTGTTTTGCTCATTTACATTGTGATGTAGAACCAAATCATCAAGAATATCAAACAATGTATGCCTCTATTTTAACTTTTTATGATCAAGTATCTTCAACATTAGATTTTTATACTGTTCAAATGATTGAAAATAGTGAAAAAGTACAGTCTTATCTCAATAATGATTTACTTAATGATTATCGTTATTCAATTCAAGAAATACTTAGACAAAAGAAACATACTTTATCTCAAGAAATGGAAACACTTCTTTCTAAAACAACATCAATTTCAGATACATCATCTCAAGTCTTTGATGCTTTACGTTTGGAATATGATCCTGTTCATATAAATGGTGAAGAAAAGTTTTTAAATAGTGCAACACTTTCTGAATTTTTAAAAAATAAAGATCCTGAGGTAAGAAAAGAAGCCTATCATAACTTTTTTAAAGAATATAAGAAATATGAAAATGTATTTGCAGCAACTTTATCAGGAGTTATGAAAAAAGATGCTTTTTATGCTGATGTTAGAAAATTTAATAATCCTTTAGAAGCAAGTTTATTTGATGATAATGTTCCTTCAAAATTATTCTTTAAAATATTAGAGAAAGCTAATAAGGAATATCGTCCTTTATTTCATAAATATAATGCTTTAAAGAAAAAAGTTCTTCATTTAGATACAATGTATAATTATGATTTAAGTGTCCCTTTTGTTAAATACAAAACAAAAAAATATACAATTGATGAGTGTTTTGACATTATATTAGATGTTGTTAAAGTATTTGGAGATGAATATGTCAATATTATTAAACAAGCTAAGGATGAAAGATGGATTGATTTCTATCCTCATGCTGGTAAAAGAGTGGGTGCTTATTCTAGTGGATGTTATGACACAAGACCTTATATTTTAATGAACTTTATAGGTGATTATAATTCATTATCTACTATGATTCATGAATTAGGACATAGTTGTCATACTTATTTATCTTGTCATCATCAATCACCTGTGAATTGTGATTATCGTATTTTTGTAGCTGAAGTAGCTTCAACAGTTAATGAAACATTATTAATTCATTATATGTTAGAACATGCTTCCTCAAAAGAAGAAAAAGCATATTTCTTATATGAGTTATTAGAAAATTGTGTAGGTTTAATTTATAGGCAACCCATGTATGCTGATTTTGAACATATTCTGCATACTTGGGCTCAAGAAGGTCAACCTATGTCAGCTCAAATGATTACAGATTTATATATGAAGAAAAGTGCTGAATATTTTGGAGAAGATGTAACAATGGATGAATATGTTGGACATTCTTGTTTCTATATTCCACACTTCTACTATAATTATTATGTCTATAAATATACTTTAGGGATGACTGTAGCTTTAGCTATTGTTGCTCGTATACTAGACGGTAATGAAAAACAAAGAGAAGCATATCTTCATTTCTTAAAATCTGGTGGAAGTCAATCTCCTGTTGATTTATTAAAAGATGCTCTTGTTAATCCATTAGAAGATCAACTTTATGATGATGCTTTCCATTACTTCGAAAAAATACTTAATGAGTTTGAAGAATTGATAAAAGGAACAGATTAAAAACAATGTCATTAAGTTAAGTGTTTGATGATATGTGAGGAGTTCATGTAAAATGGG
>CAJUOS010000046.1 GCA_910588075.1 uncultured Erysipelotrichaceae bacterium
ATAGTATAGAAACAAAACAAACCAGAAAGATTGTTGAAGTAAATAATTTTGCACAGAAATTTTTTCAATACAATTTGAATACTGAAGAAGGAAGAAAAGCATTAGATTATCTTCATTCAAGAAATATCTCTGATGAAATCATTAGTGAATTAGGAATAGGCTATGCAACAGAGAAAGATGTTTTTTCTAATCACAAAGATGTTTTCACTTTTGAAGAAGCTGGACTAGTATATTTTAATAAAGATTACAAAAAGGATATTTTTAAAGGAAGAATTACTTTTCCAATTTATGATGAGCATGGTGTTTTAGTTGGATTTAGTGGAAGAATTTTGGATAAAAGTGCAAGTGATATAAAATATTTGAACACACGAGAAACTGATGTTTTTAATAAATCAAAAATATTATTTAATTTTGATAAAGCAATAAGTTATAATAAAGTTCATTCAAAAGATTTACAGCTACAACAATTATATCTAGTTGAAGGTTATATGGATGTTGTAGGATGTAAAAAAATAGGAATCCATAATGTTGTAGCAACTATGGGGACTGCATTATCAAATGAACAAATAGAAATGCTTAAAAATTCTCATTGTAAGATTAATTTGATGTGTGATACAGATTTACCAGGACGAACTGCTATGCTTGAAGATATTAAGTTATTAAAAAAAGCTGGTATTGATTATTCAATTATAGATTTATCACAATTCTTTGATGAAAAAGACATAGGTGAAATATCCGAAAATAGTGATAAATATAGAAACCACAATCTTAAAGTATTAGTTGATTCTTTCAAAGTTTCAGGATTAACATTTCAAGTACGTGAATATATGCGACGAAATTCATGGGAACTATTGAATAGTGAACAAGTCAAAGAATTGGTTTCATATTTTAAAGTAGAACAAATGAATGATTCTGAAATTACGAATTTTATTGATACTGTCAAAAATAAATGTATGCTTTCAGAGAAGCAAATTGAAAATATTATATATCCAGATCAAAAGATGAAGAGTTTTAAAGAAAAACTTTTGCATGATCATATTTTAAATTTACTTGAAAAAGAGATAAAAAGCAGAGAAAATGTAATCTTACTTAAATATTTCAACGAGAATAAAAATATATTTTATTCTACGATTCTAAAAATAATTGAAAAAAATTCAGATAAATTGATTAATTTGGAAAATGGTATTATTCGTATTGCTACTGCAGTTAATGCTTATTTAAGAATTGATAAAAATTATAAAATATATGAAAATCTTAATAGGTTTAAGTTTCCTAATATTTTTAAAAAAATGTTTGTTATAAAAGAGAATGAAGTAAAATCCATTTCGATTGATACAAAATCAGAAAATCATTTAATTCAGTATTTTGAGCAGGAATTGAAAGAAAACCATGATAAAACGCTTCAAGAAGCAAAAGAAGTTTATATTATTAATTCAATTGATGATTTATTTCAGATTCTTCCAACAAAGATGATAGATCCTTTTGCATTTCATAGAATTCAAGATGCTATGTTTAATGATGAGATAGCTGTTTTTGATTTTAATCATTGTTTTGATGAAGAAGAATTAAAAAAAGGAATTTTAAATATGTTTGATCAGTCGTATAAAGATGAAAATGGAAGACTGAAAAAAATTATGCTTTTATCCAATATAAATCATCATATTGACTATAAACTTAAACCTATAAAGAAAGTCCAAGATACAATAAATTCTCATTCAATAGATCAAAAAAAAGAATTAGATGCAGACAATTCTTTTTATCAAAATCAAAAAATGAAATTAGATGATATTCCAGAAACGTTTAAAGTATTGGATTCAAAAACAAATGAAATGATAATAGGCTGCACAATAGATAAGGTTTTATTTTCTAAAAGTTCTTACCATACAAACGAATATCTGTTTATAAGAGTTCCTAATTCTAATATGAAATATTATATTAGAGCAGACAGGAAAGATATTACATCAATGCGAGAAGGAAAAACATTATTTTATAAGATGGATATAAATCAAGAATTTGAGCTTTATAATGCCTCAAATCAACAAATTGGAAAAAAAATTAATACTGCTGAATTACTACATTATTTTGATAAAAAGGAAAAAGAAAGAAATATATCACAAGATTATTTTGTAGTATTTAAGAGTTTAATTATAAAGAAAGCCAATGATGGCTATTATATAAAATCTCCAAAAGATCCAAATGTAGCATATTTTGTTCCACAAGGGTTAGTAAAGTGGAAAGATGAGAATAAGAAATCATTACAGGTGTTTTTAAAACAAAATTCAATCAGCCAATATTCTTTTGATCCAAAATCTAATAAATTACATTTTGAGAAAATCGTCAACAAAGAAGAATTAAAAGAAGTATTCAAAATTTATAAAGTAAAGAATCATAAATCTAAACCAGATAAAATTGCTATTTCTTTTAAGAAAAGTGATGTAGATTTGTATACAATTGATGGAAAAGAAATCGCCGTTATTAATATTCAAATTGATGGCAGAAATATGCAACTTAAAATTCCAGAAAAATATATTTCAAAAAGAACAACTCATGAGTATTTCTTCACGCTTAATTCACAGTGGAAATATACTTTGTCTGATAATGAGTATTCAAAAAAAGTTACTGCATTAGAACTAAACAAATTATTCTCAAAGGATATGTCTTATCAAATAAAGAAAGAGGTGTAAAATATGCCAGATGTAACAGAGGCTAGGCACGAGATGGAACAAGCTGAGAGATCAGCTGCTAAATTAGCAAAAATATTAAAAGTGGCAGCAAGAATATTACAAAAAGCCATTAAAATAGCAACAGGATTTCTTGATAGAGTATTTCATTTTTCAAGTGGTGCAAAAAGCTATAGAGAAATCACCAAAAATGCTGTTCAAACAGGAATGGTGGATAATCTGTCAAAGGAAGATTTAAGAGAAATTAAACGTTATGCTAAAAAGTGGAATATGAAATATGCCATTATTAAAGCTAAAGATGATGAAGTCAAAAAAGTTAATCTATTAACAAAAGCATTATCGGTTTTTTCAAAGGAAAAAGAAGAAGCGGATTATTGTATTATTTATGATTTGAAGTATCAAGAAGTATTAACAAAGATACTTAAAAATGTTGTTACTGCGCGTGTTAATAGGCAAATGTCAAAAGATCCAGCATTAAGAACAGATTATAATAAAGATGGTGTTATAGATGAAAAGGATCTTCAAATAGAATCTAAAAGCAATGATTTAAAAGCTGATGACTTAAAATTAAACCATGAATATGGAACACTACATAGGATTGAGTTTAAAGATAAAAATCATCTTGTCTATGAAATCAGTAAAGAGGATTATGAAAAAATCTATTTAGAATCTCAAGTGGAAGTCCAGTCATTTTCAGCAACCGTTGTACGAAATCTTCAAAATGAAGAAATAGTTGCTATTTCTGTAGCACCCAAAAATCAACAAAAACTTATGGATGTTTTTCTTACTCATTCAGTAGAACCACAATCGGAGATGGTTATTAACTTTGATAGAGATAAAAGTAAGATAGATCCAGAACATTGTTATCATATAGAAATGAATAACGATGAATTTCAAGATTTTAAAGAAAAATATAAAGAAACAAGTTACAATTCTTATAAGAGAGATGATAAATGGAATGTTATTATAAATTCGGATTCAGTAAAAAAAAACTTCGAGAAAAGCACGAAATCGAAGTCTTTAGAAGAACTATACAAAGAGATTCAACCTTCAAAAGAAGAGGTTAAATTAGATATTTCTAAAGAAAATACAGAGGTCTCTATTGATGATTTAGATCTTAATGAAATAGATGTTGATATAGAACTTGAAAAAGAAATATGATAATTAAAAAAACAAAAAAAACGAATCCAATAGTTTATATTATTTTTTTACTCTTTGTAGCTTGGTTTGGAATAAAAATATCAACTTTTATGCAACTTGACAACGGGAAAATGACTATTGAAGTATTAGAAAAAGCTACCAATTCTTTATTTGTATTATACCCAGTTATGATCAATCAGAAATCATTATCAATGGTATTTTTTTTATGTGTTTTTTCTTGGGCTTTTTTATATTCACTTTTAAATAGTCAAAAAAAGAATATTCAAGAAGATACATATGGATCAGCGGAATGGGGTGATTTTAAAAGTATTTCAAAGTATGTTGATCCAAATCCCTGTCATAACCAAATTTTTTCCAAACATGTGCAAATATCTATGGATATGTCAAGAAGCAATAGAAGTAGACATACATTACTTGTAGGTATTCCAGGGACTGGTAAATCACGTTATTATTATAAACCAAATATTATTAATGCTTATGGATCAATTGTTGTAACTGATCCAAAAGGGGAACTTTTAAGAGATACAGGTGAATCACTGATTGCTAAAGACTATGATGTTAGGGTCTTAAATCTTGATGAAAAATGG
Source organism: uncultured Erysipelotrichaceae bacterium (assembly GCA_910588075.1). GTDB lineage: Bacteria > Bacillota_I > Bacilli_A > Erysipelotrichales > Coprobacillaceae > MGBC163490. The sequence goes on from CAJUOS010000046.1 coordinate 4,430, forward strand.
TTATCTAATAGTTATAATCCATTTCATTATATTAGAAAACTCCCTAAAGAAGCATATGATATTTTAGATGAAAATGGTAATCCAAAAGATATAGATGATATTCAAGAAATGTTTGAGTCTAATTATGCTGAAGATGATGTTATGACACTTATTAACACAATTATGAAAAATACAAAGTCAGAAATGATTCAGCAACAAACAGGAGATCCATTTTGGGAAAAAGCAGAAATGATTTTTGATCAAGCCTGCTTTTTTTATACAATGCAATTACCTGAAGAACAACGAACAATGGAAACAGTTCTTAATCTTATGAGAAAAGCTATTGCCAAAGGTGATGGCGATTCAGAATTAGATAAATTATTCAAAGCATGGGAATTAAGAGAACCTAACCATATTGGGGTGAGACAATATAATTTTTTTAAAACTGCTCGTGGAAATATGGTTAATACAATTGTCATGTGTGCTGTTGCTCGATTAGCTGGAGTATTTGAAATTGCTCAGATTAGAAGGATAACAAAAAATGATGAACTTGAATTAGATAGATTAGGGAAACCTGGAAAAGAAGGGAAAATTGCTATCTTTATTGTTACGAAGCCAGGTGATGATACATATAATTGCATAGCAAATATTGCTTATTCTCAAATGTTTAATATTTTAGATACGGCTGCTAAACAATATGATGGTTATCTTCCTACGCCAGTTAATATGTATATGGATGAATGGGCTCAGCTTGGAGAAATACCAAGATTTCTTGAGAATTTAGCGTATGTAAGAAGTTTAAATGTAGGTATTACCATTGGGATTCAATCTTTTGCTCAATTGAAGAAAGTTTATGATAAAAATTGGGAAGCAATATTAGATTGTGTTGAAAATATTTTATTCTTAGGTGCAAATTCACATGAATCACTTAAATATATAAGTGACATGTTAGATAAGAAGACGTGGTATAAGCGTTCATCATCTAGACAATTTGGACGTAATGGTCACTCTTCGCATTCTGATGATGTTGTGGGTCGTGAATTAGCAACAGTTGGAGAATTGTTTTTAATGGAAAAAAATAAATGTATTTTATTAATGAAAGGTGAAAGACCATTCTTTGATGATTTGTATGAATTAGATAGACATCCTAGATATGATACTATCTACGAAATTAGAAACAAAGAAACAATTAGAAATCGTCATGATCATGCCAAATATATGCGTGAAAACAAAAAAGAAATTCAATATCATTTACAACTTAAACAGATGGGAATTAAAGGAACGCCAATAATTTTAAAACAACATAATTTTTACCCATCTGATATGAAAAAATTTAAGGTGGTGGGAAATGAAGATACAATGATTAATGATTTAGATTAGCAGCTTAGAAATAAGTTGCTTTTTACTTTTTTTGAATAACAAAAATTACAAATTCTCATTAGTAGTCAGATGTGACTACTAAATTTTATTTTATGGAGGTAAAAAATGAAAAAATTAAAAAATTTAAAAAGTCAAATTACAAAGATATGGATAGGGTTAAATACTCAATTTATTATTGGGTTAACTATGATGCAGTGTGCTTTTGCTGAAAACGGAACAGGATCTGTTGATAAATTTCAAGAATTTATTTGTTCTTGGGTTATTAAAATTGGTGGTTTTATTGCATTCGTAGGTGGAATTATGTTTGCTGTTTCTTGGGCTAGACAGGACGCTGAAGGAAAATCAAATGCGTTATTTGTTTTAATGGCTGGTTTTATGGTGGCTGGTATAGGAGCGGCACCATCTATCTTTGGTTTATAGGAGTTTAAGATGGAAGATATAATAAGATGGCTTTTTGGTTTTGAATTTAAACTGTTGGGATTTACAGTTAATATAGGTAATCTTTCTAAAAGTGTGGTTGATATTTTAAAGGTGGATTTGCAAAATATGAGTTCAGGAGACTTATGGAATATAGCCGAAAGAATACATTCAGCTATTCTTCCAATAGCATACAGTTTGTTGGCTATCTTTTTAATGATGGAATTAATTAATGTGTGTTTAGAAATAGATAGATTTGATTGGAAAAGAGTTATTATGACTATGATTAAATTTTTAATTGTCAAATCATTAGTTGGAGGATCTATGTTATTTGTTCAATGGATAATGGAAACGACTTCTGATTTGTTTTTTAAAGTCTATAATTCTATTTCATCAACTAATGTTGGTCAAGCAACTTTGGTTGATTCAGTTGTTAAACTGTGTGATACAGGAAGTATCATAACAGATGTATTGATGTTTTTGGTTATTCTTATATTTTGGATAGTTTATATAGCTATTGTAGTAGCTGTTATATCAAATGTCTTTGTTCGTATTTTTAAAGTGGTTATGATGGGAAGTTTTTCTGGATTAGCTATATCTTCATTAACAAATGAGCATACATCACAAGCTGGAAAAAGTTTTTTTAAAAATTTTATTGCTCTAGGTCTTGAAACATCACTTATGTATTTGTCATGTATTTTTTATAATTATATATTATCACATCTTTCATCAAGTGGAGATATAGGAAATCTTGTAGGACTAATTGTCGCAAATTCAATTTTTCTGATGCTTATTCAAATTGTTAATAGTATGGCAAAAGAATTGACAGGAGGTGCTTAATCATGGATGAAATAGAAGTAAGAATTCATAAAGAAATTAAAGATTTCAAGGAACGTTATTATGGATTGACATTTAGAGAATGGCTAACATTGATAATAGTTCTTATTATAAATGTTCCATTGTATTTGTTTGGAATAAAACTCATTGGTGATGATGCAATGAGTTATATTGTTATTGTGTTTGCTTTTATCATTGGTGGTATTGGATTAGGTAAAATTAATGGTATGTATTTTGAACAAATTTATAAATATATCGTTAGACAATATTTCTTTTTAAACAAACCATTACCATACAAAACTGATGAAATGTTATTAGAGGAGGAAAGACTCAAAAATGAAAAAAAGAAGTATAAAAAAATTAAAAAATGAATGGAAAAAAGTGAAAATATTTCCTCGAACGATTCAAGATGTTATGAAAGAGTTTTTTAGAGAATATGATGATAAAGGGACTTTTAGAATTGGCGATAAAGAATATAGCCAAACATTTGAATATAAAGATATAAGTTTTTCAAAAGCACAATATGATATACAAGAACGCATCTTTCTAAAATGGGTGGATTTTCTTAATGCTCTATCACCAAAACTTTTTATATCTATTACAAATGCATCACAATCTGTATTGATTGATGATTATAAACAAGATTATTACTTTAATAATACAGAGTTTAAAGAATTAAATGATGAATTTAATCAACTGATAGAGGCATCACTTGGGAAAGATTCAATGAAAATTGAGACTAAAAGATATATAACAATAACTGTTCAAGCTAAAGATTTTGATGAGGCTGAATCTAAATTAATTAATTTACAACTTGATTTTGAAAAAAAGTTTAACGCACTTTCTAGCAGTTTGAAAAAATTGGATACAAAGGAAAGATTAGAAGTTATTTACGATTTTTTAAGTGAAGATCCTCATCAACATCTATTTAATCAAGAATGTTCTACAGTAAAACAATTAGAAGAACGATTAAAACAGAATAAATGTAATATCTATGATGCTCTATCGCCAAAAGATGGAGCATCTTTTAATAAGTTGCGATATTTTGTAATGAATAACAGATATTTCAAGGTTTTATATGTTAGACAACTTCCTACAAGTTTAACTCCAAAATTTTATCATGACTTATCTATGGTTGAAACAGATAAATTAATTACCATGAATATTCAATCAGTATCTAATGCTAAAGCTATAAAATTATTAAAGAAAACATTGGGAGGAATAAAAACAAATAGATTAGAAAAAATTAAAAGGGCAAGTCGCAATGGATATAGATATGAAGATGTGAGAGATGAGGAACTTGAGGAAAGATATAAAGATACACTGCTTTTACAGAGAGATTTAAAAAAGAATAAACAGAAGATGTTTGTATCAGATATTATTATATGTCTGAAATCAAAAAGTTTAGAGGAATTGGAAGCAAAATATGAGATAATATCTAATATTGCTGCTGAAAATTTAGTAGAAGTTGGTAATTTGAATTATATGCAAATTGAGGGAATACAACATGCATTACCATTAGGACATTACTCTATTCCTCTTAAAAGAACATTAACATCAGAAGCAACAGCAGTCAATGTTCCATTTAATACCTGTGACCTTTTAGATAAAAGTTCAATCTGGTTTGGAAAAAATTTAGTTACTAAAAATGGAGTTTTTATAGATCAAAAGAAGATGATTTCGGGAAATACTGCCGTTTTAGCAAGTACTGGTGGTGGGAAGTCGTTCCTTGTTAAAAGTATGTGTGAACAAGTCAAACTGAGATATCCAGATGATGAGATTATTATTTGTGATTTCCAAGAAGAATATACTGCAATGGCAGAATATTTAAAGGGACAAGTAATTGATATTTCTTTAGATTCAGAAACACATCTTGATCCAATGGATATAAGTCTTGATTTTAATGATAAAGATCCTGTGAAAACAAAAGCTGAATATATGTTGGCATTTTATGAGTCTATTGTTGGAAATGGACTTGTTTCTGATACAAAAAAATCTATTATAGATAGGTGTGTACAAAATTGTTTTATATCTTTTGAGATGTCTAAATTTAAAGATAAATCTTTAAAACCAACATTAATTGATTTGGTTGAAGAATTAAAAAAGCAATCAGAAAAAGAAGCAAAGGAAATTGCATTAATTCTCGAAAGGTATACTACTGGTTCATTAGATTTGTTTTCAAAACCTACAAATGTTGATATAAAGAAAAAATTAGTATCATTTTCTTTAAAAGATACACCTAAATCAATTATTAATACAGCTTATTTGGTTTTGATGGAACATATTAAAAATAGAGTGGCTAGTAATAATAAAAAAGGTATATGGACATGGATTGTGTTTGATGAAGGACATTATTTATTGAGAAATAACTATTCATCACATTATACAAATGAATTATATAAGACTTTAAGAAAACTAGGTGGATTACCTATATTTATTACACAAAATATTAAGTCAGTTGTAGAAAATCCTGATGGACGAGATATGCTTTCTAATTCGGATCTGATTATTGTTTTAAGGCAAAAAAAGAAAGATTTGGAAGTTATTAAAGATTTATATTCAATATCTGAAGAGGAAGCAGATTTTATTTTTAATGGAGATTCAGGACAAGGATTAATTATTGCCAATAAAGACAAAGTTTTGTTTAAAAATGAGATTCCTAAAGATTATTTTATTTATCAGCTTAATCAAACATCAAAGGATCATCAAAATACTGATATGTAATGGATGAAAAAAGAAAAAAGAGAATAAAAACAGTTGTAGAAGATACAGCGTTGTTTGCACTTTTAAAAGAAGATAAAAATAGTGAAAAATCTTTTGAAGATGAGGAGTTAGAGGTTTTAGAACAAACTAATGAAACAGACTCAGAAGATAGGAATGATTTTTTAGGAACAAATGAAAAAATAACTATTGATCAAAAAACAATAAAAAGTTCTCAAAAAGGAACATCTATCAAAACGTTGATAAGTAATAATGATTATGATGATTTATATTATTTGAATGAAAATTTAGATGATGATATTTTATTAGATGAAGATGAACTTTTAGAAGAAATAGATCAATTTGATAGTGATGAAGTAGAAGATATTGTAAATTTAACAAGTAATCATGGGAAAAATATACTCAAGAAAAGTACACATGTTATTGGAAAGACAACGGTTTTTGTAAATAGAACAACAAGAACAGTGCGAAGACTACAGGAGGGAGAGTATACAACAGATCCTAATCAATTGTTGAAATCGATGGGTAAAACAGCAATTGCTCCAGTTAAAAGAAAAGTTAGAAACACAGTTATAAAAAAGACGAAAAAACTTATATTTCGTAATCCTATAGCAAGAAAGATTAATGGGTTTATAAAACGTCTTATAAAAGTAATTGTTAAACAAATTGTTTCTTTATTAAGTATTTTATTTATTGTTTCTCTTCCTGTAGTTATTGTAATTACATTAATATTATCAATATTTGGTATGGGCGGATATGATCAATCAGTCATTACGTCATATGAAAATTATATGATGGAGATAAATGAAAAAAATAAAGATAGAGTGGATGATTATAAAAGCGATAATATATTTGCAGAAATATATAGTTCACAAGGAAATGAATATGGATCTGTAAATTGGAGGGCAGTTATATCTTGTATACAGATTTTATATGGTGATAATTTATCTTTTTCATCCAAAGAAAAAATATTTTTAAAAAAACTTGAGCTTTCTAATTTGTATGAAAGATATGAAGAGTCAGAAGAAATAAAAATTACTGTTAATGATGATGATGAGCAAGTCAAAGTTAAGGTTAGAGTATTAACAATAGTTAATCCAGGTATTGATGAATATATAAATTTTTTAAAATCAAATTATAATATCAGTGATTTAGATGAAAAAGCAATTAAAACATTATATGTTTCTCCAAATCTTATGGATGCTTTTTCACCAGAAATTTCTGGAAAGTATGGAGGAGGAAAAGTATTTGATGATGAAAAAATACAATTATTGTTTCAAGAGGCAGAAAAATATTTAGGACGACCTTATGTGTGGGGCGGGTCTTCTCCTAGTACTGGGTTTGATTGCAGTGGATTTGTTTGTTATGTATATACAAAAACAAAAACTTATAATTTACCTAGAACAACAGCTCAAAGGATATATAATCAATGTGTACCTATAACTGAAACTGAGGCAAAACCAGGCGATTTAATCTTTTTTAAAGGAACTTATGAATCAAGTAATACTGTTACACACATCGGTATTTATGCAGGTGATGGGCTTATGTTACATTGTGGGGATCCTATTCAATATGCAAGTTATAAGACAAATTATTGGCAAAAACATTTTTATTCATTTGGAAGATTAAAATAATGAAAAATTATCTTCCATATTAAATTATTTATGATATAATGAGGGAGCAGAAGATGAATGGCTCACACATCCACAAAGAGTCTCATCTTTTTTGTTTTCCCTTGAATATGAAGGAGAAAACTATTATGGAAAAATATATTATTTTTATTGATGAAAATACAATGACTTTTGATGAATTGGAGGATCTATACAATGAATCAAAAGATGATTGAATTTAGACGTGAACTTGCTAAACAGTTTATTGAAGTGTTAGAGAGTAAACCATTAACATGGACTAAGGATTGGATTGAAACAAACAGAAATAAAGCATATAATGCTAAAACAAAGAAGAGTTATAGAGGTATTAACTCTTTTTTATTATCTATTGTAAGTATGCAAAGAGGATATACAGATCCTAGATTTGCAACATTTAACCAAATTAAAAGTATGGGATTGAGTCTTGAAAATGCGAAAGGAAAAGGTATTAGAATAGAATATTGGATGCCTCGTCATATTTTGACTAAAGAAATTATAACGTGGAGTGCATATAATCAATTAACACTAGAAGAAAAAGCAGAATATATGTTACTACCTAAATATAGTGTTGTATTTAATGCAGCACATATTAAAGGATTAGAACCATTACCACAAAAAGAAGTTAATATTATTGACGAATTTCAAATGAAAGAATATTTTGAAAAATTAATCAAAAATATGCACATATCAGTATTTGAGAAAGGCAATGATGCTTATTATAACATTATAAAGGATCATATTATGATTCCTAAAAAAACACATTTCAAATCACAATATTCATTTTATTCAACACTTGCTCATGAATTATCTCATGCAACACTTCATCCATCTAGAATGAATAGAAAGCACGATAACTATTCTATTGAAGAACTGAGAGCAGAAATAGCATCTTGTATTTTTTGTGCTGAAAATGGATTAGAACTAGATGAAGAACATATGGAAAATCATAAAGCATATATTCAAGATTGGATTTCAAATATTAAAGAAAAGCCTACTATATTAATAGAATCTATTAAAGATGCAGAAAAAATTGTCAATTATTTAGAGTACCAGGCAGAGTTAATCAGTAAAAAAGATTATGAAGAACTAGATGAACAAGTTCTTATTATAGAAGAAAATAATAAAGAACGTCCTCTTGAAATTCAGAAAAATGAAACTTTTGAATATGAAAAAAATTTTTAGGAATATTCATGGATAATATGAAAAAGCAATCATTAGATGAATTTTTATCTGAAAGAGGGTTAAGTTCACCAATAAGTGAATTTTTGACAGATAAACTAAAAGGTAACAGACAGTTAAAAACTATACAAGGTGAAAATAGATTTTATAAAGAAGCTACTATTGCTCGTGAAGAATATCATTCAAAAAGGGAAGTAGCCATTGATGAATATAAACGTTTGGTTAAGGATGGAAAAATAATACCTAAAACAAGAATAGAGATAAGTCTAGATATTGCTAAAGGATTTTATGAAAATGATAGTGTGCAAGCCGCTAGAAGAATGTGCCTTAAGCGAAATAAAAATTGGTTATCTGGTAAAGAGTTAATTATAGATAAGGAGAAGATAAATATGTTACAAATGACACATAATGAATTTCATGAATATCAAGAAAAATTAGCAAGCAAAATTTGGAATCAAGAGTTAGAATATAATGTTACTGATTTTATTAATGATACTAAAAAAGTACATGTTATTGATTATGATTTAGATAAATACAATATACCTGGTGAAATTAAAATACTGATTAATGAATATATGAAAACAAATGAAGTTTATGAAAATCATGAAACTTTTTTTGGACGTATTGATTTGGATAATACTCATTATATGGCAAAATTATTTCATTGTGAATATGGTATACCATTTGGATATGCAGGATATTACAGAAATAATGATTACATGATAATTATCAGTTATGCTGAAGGTGACTTTAATGTATCTTTATATACTGATAAAAAAGAATATAATAATGCTGTTATTAAAACACACAATTTTTATGAAACTGAAAAGTTTTATGAAAAAAATGGAAATGTTTGGACAAAGAGTGAGTTAAATAGTATAGAACATAAAAATATATTAGTAGATAAATCATTACAAATTAACAACTCAAAAGAAAGCAGCAATAAAAAATCTTGTGAATTAGAAAAAAACATTTTTTAATAAAATTGTTGATATTACGTAAAATGTGTTATACTTATATTAGAAAGAGGGTGGAAATAGTGAATGACTTTGAATTGTTTAAGAGTAATGTATGTCAAATACTTAAGAATAAAAGTGCTAATCAATTTATCAATAAGATTGTAACTGAAAAGATGGTTGAAAGATACTTTGATCAAGGTGATTATAAAAAATCATTCTATTTAGTCGCGTTGGTAGATTACTTATGTAGAAGAGATAATATTAAAGTAGTAAGCTCTTATGATAAATACAGATCATATAAACTAAAGGATATTCTTTTTCCATCAAGTGTTGAACTTCTTAGTCAAATATTAAAAAATGATACATTAAAGAAAGATGCCTTAAACAATGCTATTCCTGAATTTTTACATTTTAATATTGTTGAAGGAGAGATAGAAAATGTCTATTGATAAGGTTTTAGATAAAGAAGATATAGAATTTTATTTAAAGGAACTAGCTAAAAACATTAGAAAGATAAATGGGAAGTATCCACCAACAGAAATTATTATTGTCGGTGGAGCTTCTATTCTTTTAAATTATAATTTTAGACAAGCAACTCAAGATATAGATGCTTTTAATTCTACAAGTGAATCTGGTATAAAAAGAGCAATTAATGCAGTTACAGATAAATATAATTTGGAAAATGATTGGATAAACTCTGATTTTATATATACAAATTCATATACACCAAGATTAAGAGAATTTTCAAAATTTTATAAACAATACTCAAATTGTGTATCTGTTTATACAGTTAAGGATGAATATCTTATTGCTATGAAAATTGTATCTGCTAGACTTTATAAAAATGATCTGAGCGACATTGTGGGAATATTACTAGATTCAAAAAATCATATTACGTATGAATCTATAGATAAGGCAATGAATGATTTATATGATGGATGGAGTAGAACAAATGTTGAGATAGTTGAAATGGTTAAGAATTTATTATCTATGAATAGAAATGAGCTTAATGAAATATATTCACATTTTATTGAGGAACAAAATAAAAATAAAGATATATTAACGAGGAATTCGATCAATGGAAGTATAAATTCTAAAGAACAAGATGAAGTCGATTATGAATTGACAAAATGATATACAGTAAAGTTCAATTATTATTAATTGAGCTTTTTTATTTTAAAGGAGAATAAAAATGAATGATTCAAATGATTTATTATATAAAAAACAATTACAAGAGTATATGAAAAAATTGCAATCTGTTTGTAAAGATAGAATACCAGATAGAACAAATGAGTTTTATCAAAATATTTTAGCAACTTGTGATCATGCTTACATAGCAGATGATGGAAGTGTAGATAGGGATACTATACTTAATCATATTATTGACTCATATATAAATAATAAAGTTTGTATGAAGGCAATTTATGAAATCAGTAAATATAAATTGTTAGAAGATGTTTATGAGCATAATACGAGAAATATGCAAACATTAACAAGAGAAATTATCAGAGAAAATGGCATTAGTATTATAAATATGGATGAATATAACAAAATGATTGATGATTATGACTTATACAATCCAGGATTATATTTATGTATTGATGAAAAGGAAGTTGTTGCAGTGGACCATCAAGGTTCTGAAGTGTTTACAGAATCATTAAATACAATTGATGAAGCTATTGCATATTTAAAGATATATGATTCAGAATATAATTATGAAGCATCTTTTTTGACAAAAAGTGATAATTATTATTTACAAGAGGCATTAGAAGATAATGGATATTTTCTTGGGAAAGAAGAAGTTATTAGAAGACAGATGATAGATCCTTTATATGATGAACTTAATGTATATGATATTAAAGAGTTCGGTGTAAGTAAGTCCGATTTACAAAGAATGTCATTGAAAGAATTAGAAGATATATCACAGAAGGTAGATATTATTAGAAAAACATTAGTAGAAATCAGTGAAAAAATTTTAAATAATAATATTTCAAAAAATGAATTTGAAATAAAAAAAGAGATGTAAAGGAGAAGAAAATGTTATTAAAATCAAGTAGACTAATAGGATCTTTAACACAGTTCAATATGAACAATAAAGATCAAATAGAAAGTAAAACTATAAAAATAGAGCTCTCTATAAATAAACAAGATGTAAGCAAAGATGAAACATTAATACAATATCAAGTAGAAGTGATAGAACCTAAAAATAGGAATTCAATTATGAAAAAGGAATTGGTATATGAAGTTAAGTTTAGTGAGTATGCTGACATTGATCAAGTAATAGATGAACATAAAGATTTAATAATTGAATATTTGGCTGAATCAATACAATTAGATTTACAACAAATGCGAATAATGGAATATGAGAAAGATAAGGAAATCTCTGAAAATGAGAAAGAACTAGACGATATTGAAAAGAGATATAATTGATCTTATGAATGAAATACAAGCATTAAGATATGTTATCAAAATGTATGGAGATGATGCCAAAGTAATAAGCAATAATAAAAGCATTGATATAAAAAAAATTCTTGATGAAAAAATTGAAGAACGTGATTTAAATACTTTGTATAGGAAACAAAGAAGAAATGAACTTACAGAAAAATCACATATCTTTAATAAAAAAGTAGGAAATTATTTTAGAAATTTGAGAATATCAAATAATATAATGTTAAAAGATGTTGGTAAAATTGCAGCAGTGTATGGAATACACATAAAAAGTCTTCAGTCTTTTGAAAAAGGGGATGGAGTCTCACTTTATAAATATCTCGTTTTATGTCACATTTATAATATCAAAGGTGGGGATGCAGTTATAGATAAATATCAAAACATAGATTTGATTAATAATAAATTTCTTTATAATAAAAATAGTTCTGTATTAAATAAAGAGAGTATAATGAAAGATATTTTTAATCATTCAAAAATAAAAGAATCTATAGAAATGTTAGATTGCATACCAAAAGAAATAAGAGATTCTTTGGTTTTAAAAGGAATATTAAGAAAAGAAAAATTAATTTCTGAGGAATGTATAAAGGTATCGTTGTTTGATATATTGCAATGTGTTAAATATCTTGAGATATCACCAAAGATTTATTTAGATCAAATGGTAGATATAGATTGTGAATTGAAGAAAGAAGGATCGCATTCATTAGACATGAAATATGAAATAAAAAAGTAAATAGATAAATGAGAAATATATTTTAAATATAAATTATGATATATTTCTCTTTTTGTTTTAAGAAAAGGGGATTGGGGAGTTCCCCAACGAGTTCAACAAAGTTGAAGGTATCCGTAGAGATACCATGCTCGCGATTTTAAAAATCTACGAAAACGCATCTTTTTAAAATGAGAAAATGAAAACCATTTTCATGCGAGTAAACTCGCGATATATTTCTCAAAAAAATGTGATGATTAATCATCACATTTTTTTGAGTTTTATATTTTTTATAGGAGGAATTGAAATGAGTAAACGTTCAAAACGTTATGAGGTTTTATTTACTGATGAAGAATGGAAAAAAATTCAAAATGCAAAGAAACATTTTCGTATAAAAGATACATCAACATATGTTCGTCGAAAAGTATTAGAAGGGAGTGTTGTCATAGAAGATATTCAGGGGAAAACTGAAATTATAAAAGAGATAAATGCTATTGGAAATAATATTAATCAAACAGTACATGCTCTTAATAAAATAGCAATGAAATCAACTGCATCTAGAAAAGATATTGTGGAAGTAAAGTTTTTAGCACAATTGATAAGAAATGATCAAGAAAAAATTGTTCAAATAATTAAAGATAAATTGTTTGCAAAATATATTAAAGAAGAGGGAGAAGAATAATGACAACTACAAAAAGAAAAGTTTTACATGGAAGAACTAAAGACTGTTTGAATTATATTATGAATTTAGATAAGACAAAAGATGGAACATTAGTTACAGGTATTAATTGTTCACCAGAATTTGCATATGAAGAAATGTGTATGGTTAATAGATTATATGGAAATTCTGGAAATAGAGTTGGTTATCATATATTTCAAAATTTTAATTATTTAGATGATGTTTCTCCAGAAAAAGCTCACGAGTTAGGAGTTCAGCTAGCTAAAGAATTGTATCCTGATTATCAATGTGTAGTAGCTACTCATACTGATAAAGCACATATTCACAATCATATATGTATAAGTAGTATTAATTTAAAAACGGGGAATAAATTAGTTGATAAGTTAAATCATCCTGAAGGTATTGCTTATCTTAGAGAAGTGTCAGATAGAATTTCTCGTGAAAATGGATTGACTGTTATTGAAGAAGCACCACCAATTGGACAATATAAAAAGAAA
>CAJUOS010000047.1 GCA_910588075.1 uncultured Erysipelotrichaceae bacterium
CAGAATGCCCTTATAGGGCGAGAGCATACCACGTCTTTTAGGCGTGGTTATGATTAGAGGGGGAATAGTTATGATTCGGCGATTAAGAGGATATGAATTAAAAAAATAAATACAATAAAAAAAGGAGAGAGATATTATGGAAAAGAAACAATATAAAAAAGTCGTATTAGCTTATTCTGGAGGATTAGATACATCAATTATTATTGCATGGTTAAAAGAAAATTATGGATGTGAAGTTATAGCTGTTGCTGGTGATGTTGGACAAAAAGATGAATTAGAAGGATTAGAGGAAAAAGCATTAGCTACTGGAGCTTCAAAATATTATTGTGCAGATTGTAAAGAGGAATTTGTACATGATTTTATTTTCCCATCAATTAAAGCCAATGCTATTTATGAAGGAAAGTATTTATTGGGAACATCTTTAGCTAGACCAATTATTGCGAAAAAGTTAGTTGAGATTGCCAAAGCAGAAGGTGCAGATGCAATTTGTCATGGATGTACTGGAAAAGGAAATGATCAAGTAAGATTTGAATTAACAATCAAAGCTTTTGCTCCTGATATGGATATTATAGCACCATGGAGAACTTGGGAGTTAAAGAGTAGAGAAGATGAAATTGAATATGCAGAAAAAAGAAATATACCTTTAAAAATTAATAAAGAAACAAACTATTCAAAAGATAAAAATTTATGGCATTTATCACATGAAGGATTAGATTTAGAAAATCCTGCTAATGAACCTATGTATGACAAGATTTTAGAGTTAGGTGTTACACCAGAACAAGCTCCTGATACACCAACATATATAACATTAACATTTGAAAAAGGAGAACCTATTGCTTTAAATGGAAAGACAATGGGTGGTATAGAATTAATAGAGGAATTGAATAAAATTGGTGGTGCTAATGGTATTGGTATTGCTGATATGGTTGAAAACAGATTGGTAGGAATGAAGTCAAGAGGAGTTTATGAAACGCCAGGTGGAACAATTTTATATAAAGCTCATGCTGATTTAGAGGAAATAACATTAGATAAGGAAACACAACATTTTAAACAACAAGTTGCATTAAAATTAGCTGATATTTTATATAATGGACAATGGTATACACCACTTACTCAAGCTTTGTTGGCTTTTGTAGATGAAACTCAAAAGACAGTTAATGGTGATGTGAAATTGAAATTATATAAAGGAAATATAATAGGAGCAGGAATGACTTCTCCAGATACTTTATATAGTGAACAAACAGCATCTTTTGGAGAAGATGAAGATTATAATCAAATGGATTCACAAGGATTTATTAATTTATATGGTTTGCCAATTAAGGTAAAGGCATTATTAGATCAAAAAAGAAATAAATAGGGGTAATAATATGGTACTATGGGCAGGAAGATTTAAAAAAGAAATTAATCAAGATGTAAATGCATTTAATTCATCTATTTCATTTGATGCAAGAATGTATAAACATGATATTATGGGAAGTAAAGCACATGCTAAAATGCTTGCTAAACAAGGTATTATTGATGAAATAAGTTTATATGAGATATTAAAGGGTTTAAATGAAATACTTTTAGAAATAGATAATGGTACATTATTATTTGATCCTAATGCAGAAGATATTCATATGTTTATAGAAAGTGAATTGACAAAAAAATATCCTGTAAGTGGAAAGAAACTGCATACAGCAAGATCAAGAAATGACCAAGTTGCTTTAGATTTAAGATTATATACAAGAGATGAAATGAATGAAATAAAAATGATGTTGATTAATTTAATCAATGTTATTATTAGTCAAGCATCAAATCATACAACAACAATTATGTGTGGATATACACATATGCAACGTGCCCAACCTATTACATTTGCTCATCATTTAATGGCATATGCTGAAATGTTTTATAGAGATATAACAAGAATTAATGATTGTTTTGAAAGAATGAATGTTTCTCCACTTGGAAGTGGAGCGTTAGCTACTACAACATACCCTATTGATAGAATGTTTGTAGCTAAAGAGTTAGAAATGAAAGATATCACTTATAATTCATTAGATGGAGTAAGTGATAGGGATTATGCAATAGAATTTGCTAATGATTTAGCTTTAATTATGATGCATTTATCAAGATTGAGTGAAGAAATTATTCTGTGGTGTTCATGGGAATTTAAATATATAGAGCTAGATGATGCTTATGCAACTGGTTCATCAATCATGCCACAAAAGAAAAATCCAGATATAGCAGAATTAGTGAGAGGTAAAAGTGCAAGAGTTATTAGCCATGTTTCATCATTACTCACAATGATGAAAGGATTACCTTTAGCATATAATAAAGATATGCAAGAAGATAAAGAGGTTTTATTTGATGCCATTGATCAAGTTAAATTATGCTTACCTGTTTTTACAGATATGTTAAAAACAATGAAAGTTAATAGTAAGAAAATGAGAGACTATGCTGCCAAAGGTTTTATTAATGCAACTGATTGTGCAGATTATCTTGTGAAACAAGGAAAAGCATTTAGAGATGCTTATAAAACAACTGGGCAATTAGTAGCCTATTGCATTGAACATGATGAAGTATTAGAAACACTGTCATTAGATATTTATCAATCTTTTGATGCTGTTTTTGAAGAATCAATATATGAAGCTATTGCTTTAGAAACATGTGTAAAAAACAGACAAGTAGATGGAGGACCATCACCTCAAGCTGTTGAGAAATCAATAATATTAATGAAAGAAAAGGTGAAAGCTCTATGAATAAAATAAAAGCAGGAATAATAGGAGCAAGTGGTTATGCTGGTGCTGAATTATTAAGATTATTACTTGCTCATGAAGATGTTGAGGTTGTAGCAATAAGCTCACAAAGTTATTTAGGGCAATTTATTTATGAGCTTTATCCATCTTTTTATGGTATTTGTGATATGACATTTGTTGCTGATCAAGATGTTTTAGAAAAAAGTGATATTGTTTTTGCTTCACTTCCTCATGGTTTAAGTGAAAAATATGCAAAATATTGTGATGAAAATAATAAAAAGTTTATTGATTTAGGTGCTGATTTTAGATTGGATAATGAAAAAGATTATCAAGATTGGTATCGTTTAAATTATTCTGAAAAAGGGCTTCATTTAAAACAAGTCTATGGTTTAAGTGAAGTCAATAGAAAACAAATTAAAAATGCAACATTAATAGGTAATCCAGGATGTTATCCAACATCTATTATGTTGGGATTATACCCATTATTAAAAGAACAAATGAATGCTTCTTATGATATTATTATTGATTCTAAATCAGGAACAACAGGAGCTGGAAAATCTTTAACTGAAGATACACATTTCCCTAAATGTAATGAATCTTTCCATCCTTATAAAATTGGGTGTCATAGACATACTCCAGAAATAGAACAAGAACTTTCTAAAATGGCAGATCAAAAAGTATGTGTAACATTTACACCACATTTATTACCAATTAATAGAGGGATTGTATCAACAATTTATGTTCCATTAAAAGATAATATTAAAATAGAAGATGTTTATCAAATCTATCATCAATACTATGATTCTGAATATTTTGTAAGAGTTTTACCAGAAGGGAAAGTTGCTGATTTAAAATTTGTAAAATACTCTAATTTTTGTGATATTTCTTTACATTATGAACCACGTTATCATCAATTAATTATTGTATCTACAATTGATAATATGGTTAAAGGAGCAGCAGGACAAGCTATTCAAAATATGAATATTATGTTTGGATTAGAAGAAAGTAAAGGATTAAAGATGGTTCCACCATCTTTTTAGGAGGGAGAATATGAAAGAAATACAAGGTGGAGTTTGTGCCCCTTTGGGTTTTAAAGCAGCAGGAATACATTGTGGAATAAGAAAAAATAAATCCAAAAAAGATTTAGCACTTATTGTTAGTGATGTGATGTGTCATGCTACAAGTACTTATACACTTAATAAAGTAAAAGGCGCTCCTATTGTTGTAACAAAACAACATTTACAAAATGGTGAAGCAAAAGCTATTATTTGTAATAGTGGAAATGCAAATACATGTAATCCTGATGGTGAAGATATAGCAAATGCAGTTTGTCATTTATGTGCAGAGGCTTTAAAAATAGATGTTAATGATATAATTGTTGCATCAACAGGAGTTATAGGACAACCTTTGTCAATACAACCATTTGAAAAGCATATGCAAGAATTGGTAAATTCATTAGATTATCAAAAAAGTAGTGATGCTTGTGAAGGAATTATGACAACAGATACAGTGAAAAAAGAATATGCTGTTGAATTTGAAATAGATAATAAAATTTGTCATATAGGTGCTATTGCAAAAGGAAGTGGGATGATTCATCCTCATATGGCTACAATGCTTGCCTTTGTAACAACTGATGTTGCTATTTCAAAAGATATGTTAAATGAAGTTGTTCATGAAGTTGTTGATGATACATTCAATATGGTAAGTGTTGATGGGGATACTTCTACTAATGATATGTTAAGTGTTATGGCCAATGGTCTAGCACAAAATAATGAAATTATTCAAAAAGATAAAAATTATCAAATATTTAAACAAGCACTTATGTTTATTTGTACTAGTTTATCAAAAGCCATAGCTAAAGATGGAGAAGGTGCAACAAAATTACTTACCTGCCAAGTTATAAATGCTCAAAGTGTTAATGATGCAAAAGTTATTGCAAAATCAGTTATTACTAGTTCTTTATTTAAAGCAGCAATGTTTGGCCGTGATGCGAACTGGGGACGTATATTATGTGCTATTGGATATAGTGAAGCAAATTATGATGTCAATAAAATTGAAGTTTCACTAGCAAGTACACAAGGACAAATATGTGTGTGTCAAAATGGAAGAGGTTATCCTTTTAGTGAAGAAAAAGCCTTGGAAATATTAAGTGAAGATGAAATTGAGATTTTTATTAATCTTTATGATGGTGATTTTCAAGCAACTGCTTGGGGTTGTGATTTAACTTATGACTATGTAAAGATTAATGGAGATTATAGAACATAAAGGAGTTATCTATGGTAGAAAATTCTATATTAAAAGCAGAAATATTATCACAAGCATTACCATATATTCAAAAATATAATAATAAAATTGTTGTTATTAAATATGGTGGTAATGCCATGATTAATGAAGAATTAAAGATGAATGTTATTACTGATGTTGTATTATTATCAGAAATTGGAGTAAAAGTTATTCTTGTTCATGGTGGTGGTCCTGAAATTAATCAAACACTAAAGAAGATAGGTAAAGAAACAAAATTTATTAATGGTTTAAGGTATACTGATGAAGAAACAATAGATATTGTTCAAATGGTTTTAGCAGGAAAAACAAACAAAGACCTTGTTAAATTGATTATGCAAAAGGGTGGCAATGCAACAGGAATTAGTGGTATTGATAATATGCTTATTGAAGCAGAAAAATATGAGTCTGAAGATGATTTAGGATATGTAGGATCTGTGAAAAGTATTCATCCCCATATTATTATGGATATGTTGGATAAAGGGTATATACCAGTCGTTGCAAGTGTTGGTATGGATAAAGATGGTCATACTTTTAATGTCAATGCTGATACAGCAGCAGCAGAAATAGCAAGTGCAGTAGGTGCTGAAAATATGATATTGGTAAGTGATATACCAGGATTATTGGAAGATAAAGATGATGAAAATACTCTTTTGCCACTTGTTCATGTTTATGAAGTCAATAGTTTAATGAAGAAAGGTATTATTAGTGGTGGAATGATTCCTAAGGTTGATTGCTGTGTAAGAGCTATTAGACAAAATGTAAAAAAAGCAGTTATTATTGATGGAAGAATACCACATTCAATATTAATAGAAATGTTATCTAAAGATGGTATAGGAACAATGTTTAAAAGATAAAAGCAGTGGATATTCCACTGTTTTACAATAATGAAAGGAATGTATAAAAATGATCAATTTAAAAAATAGAAGTTTTTTAACATTAAAAGATTATTCCCAAGAAGAAATAAGATATTTATTAGATTTAGCACATCAATTAAAGAAAGCAAAAAAAGAAGGTAGAATTGGAAAAACATTAGAAGGAAAAAATATTGTTTTAATTTTTGAAAAGACGTCTACAAGAACAAGATGTTCATTTGAAGTTGCAGCCTTGGATGAAGGTGGACATGTAACCTTTTTGAGCCATTCTCAAATGGGTAAAAAAGAATCTATTGAAGATACTGCAAAAGTTTTAGGAAGAATGTATGATGGTATTGAATTTAGAGGATTTAAACAAGAAACAGTAGAAGCCTTAGCAAAATATTCAGGTGTTCCTGTGTGGAATGGATTAACAGATGTTGATCACCCAACACAGACATTAGCAGATTTTTTAACGATTGAAGAACATTTAAAGAAACCTCTTAATCAAGTAAAATTTGTATTTACAGGAGATATTAGAAATAATGTATGTTATGGACTTATGTATGGAGCTGTAAAAATGGGAATGCATTTTGTTGCCTTAGGACCTAAAACACTTCATATTGATCCAGAAGTATTAGAGTATTGTCAAAAAGAAGCTGAAAAATCTGGTGGAAAGATTGAAGTTTTAGATAATATTGATGAGGCTGTTCAAGATGCAGATGTTATTTATACAGATATATGGGTAAGTATGGGAGAAGATGAAAACTTATATAAACCAAGAGTTGAAATGCTTTCACCATATAAAGTAACAGTAGATATGATGAAAAAGACAGGAAAAGATTCAACTTTATTTATGCATTGTCTACCCTCATTTCATGACTTTGAAACAGAAGTTGCAAAAGCAAAGTATGAACAAGGTATTGATATAAGAGAAGTTGAAGATGAAGTCTTTCGATCACAAAATTCTGTTGTCTTTGATGAAGCAGAAAATAGAATGCACACAATTAAAGCTGTTATGGTAGCAACTATAGGTAAGGATAGAGACGAATAAAGAATGAATTAGCGATTCATTCTTTTTAAATAAAAAAATGACTAATACAAATATCTAGTATTCTATAATTTTTAATATTTTATCTTATGTAGTAATAGAAATGTTTTTTTGATAATATTATTGATTTTTTTCTTGATTAAGAAGATAAGATAATTTCAATGGATTTATGGTTTGTTTTATGGGGGTTAAAATAAGTTGAATAACTCTATAAATGAATGAAAAATTTTTATAAATGCGTTATACTTATAAATAAGGAGGATAATTTATGGAAAAGAGAAGTTTTGATAAATTAGGAGTAGAATCATCATTGTTAGGATTTGGATGTATGAGATTTCCATTAGATGAAGATGGGAATATAAATGAAAAGGAAGCAGAAAAAATGATAGATTATGCCATTGAAAAAGGTGTAACATATATTGACACTGCATATCCTTATCATAATGGAGATAGTGAACCATTTGTAGGTAGAGTATTGAAAAAATATGATAGAAATTCATATACTCTAGCAACTAAATTACCTATATGGGAGGTTGATAGTCAACAAAAAGCTAGAGAAGTGTTTGAATCACAGTTAAAGAGATTAGATGTTGAGTATGTAGATTTTTATTTATTGCATGCTTTAGATCAAGAAAAATGGGATAAAGTATTGAAATATCATATTATTGAGTTATGTGAAGAATTGAGAAAAGAAGGAAAAATTAAATATTTAGGTTTTAGTTTTCATGATGAATTTCAAGTTTTTGATAAAATTATTCATCATTATCCATGGGATTTTTGTCAATTACAATTAAATTATATGGATATGAATATTCAAGCAGGTCAAAAAGGTGTGGATTTAGCAAATGAATTAGGAATACCATTAGTGGTTATGGAGCCTATTAAAGGTGGTTCACTTGCAACTTTACCAGATGATGTTACACAAATGTTTAAAAATTATAATACTGAAACAACTTTAGCTTCTTGGGCTTTACGTTATGTTGGAACTTTACCTGGAGTTAAGGTCATTTTAAGTGGTATGTCAACATTTGAACAAGTACAAGATAATCTGAAAACATTTGAAAACTATCAAAATTTATCAAAAGAAGAATTGAATATTGTTTTAAAAGTTGCAGATACATTACATTCTCGAACTAAAAATGGATGTACAGGTTGTGGTTACTGTATGCCTTGTCCTTTTGGGGTTGATATTCCAGCTAATTTTAGATATTGGAATAATTGCTTTGTCTATGATGATGCTAAAAAGTTTAAAGATAGATATCAAAGTCTTAAAGATGAGGCTAAGGCAAGTCAATGTAAGCAATGTGGAGCATGTGAAAAAATGTGTCCACAACAATTACCAATTAGAGAGGATTTGAAAAAGGTTGTTGAGGATATGAGTGAATAAGGAGGAAAGCATATGATTAAAAGAATTATTACATATGTACTATCATTTTTTGTAATATTAACTTTAGTTGCTTGTCAAAAAGATACAAAAAGTGATGAAGAAGTTCAAAAGGAATTTGATACATTTATAAAAAAAGAATTTGTTGATGCAATGGAAAATGATTATATAACAATGCATACTTATTTAACTAATCCAAAAAATTATGGAGTTGATGAAAATAAGGTTAAAGTAAGATTAGGTATTTATTTAGATGAAGATAGTCAAAAAGAAGCTATTGAAAAAGAAGAAAATACTTATGAAAAATTTAAAGAATTTGATAGAGATAAATTAACAGAACAACAAAAAGATATTTATGATGTTTATGAATATCAGAATTCATTAAGTGAAAAGTTGAATGATGATAAATATGATTATTATGAACCAGCATTTCAAAGTATGACAGGTATTCATTATCAAATTCCAACTTTATTTTCAGATTGGGAATTAAGAAATGAAAAAGATGTTAAAGATCTTATTTTATTAGTTAAAGATATTAAACCATATATTGATAGTGCTTTGGATTATACAAAGAAACAAGAAGAAAAAGGTTTGCTGATGTTAGATATAGATAATATTATGAAGTATTGTAAAAATATTATTGATAAAGGAGATAAGAGCTCTGTATTGGTTTCTATGAATGAGAATATAGATGCTTTATCTTTAGATAAAACAAAAACAGAGAAATATAAAAAAGAATTGAAAAAAGCATTTTCTTCATCGTTTATAGTAGCTTATCAAAATATTTATGATACAATGAATGAATTGAAAAAATCAGGTCAAAACAATACTGAAGGATTAGCAAACTTTAAATATGGTAAAGACTATTTTGAATTAAAATTACAACAAAAAATTGGAAGTTTAAAAACAGCTAAAGAAGTTAAAAAAATGATGGAAAAAGGATATGATGAACATGTTGCTATTTTACAAGATGTTGTTATGAATAATGCTGAAAAAATGCAACCACTTATTGATAATAAATTACCAAAAACATCATATAAAAATTATAAAGAAATACTTGATAGTAATAAAAAGAAAATTAAAGAAAATTTTCCAAGTGTTAATAATCTTGACTATGTTATTAAAGATGTTAATCAAGAAATTGCTTCTGATTCAGGAGTTTCAGCATATTTTAATATTCCAGCAATAGATGGGAACTCTGCTAAACAATTAAGAGTTAATCCTAAGAATAATAGTGCTAATACAATAGATACATATTCAACAGTATCACATGAAGGATTTCCTGGACATATGTATCAATATGCTTACATGTATGAAAATGTTGATAGTGATTATATAAAATCATTAGCAAATGTTTTAGCTTATACAGAAGGTTATGCAGTTTATGCTCAATTTGAAAGTTTTAAATATCTTGATACTATTGATCAAGCATTACTAGAGGCATATAAAGAAAATATGATAGCTTCTTATGACGTTATTATTGTTGCTGACATTGGTATTCATTATGAGGGTTGGTCATTAGATGATTTTAAGAGTTATTTACAAGGTAAAGGTTTTTCTTTAAATGATGATGATATGAAAGAACAATATTTACAACTACAAGCCAATCCTGCTGCTTTTGAAGCTTATTATGTAGGATATCATGAATTTGCAAGTATAAAACAAGATGCTAAGAATCAATTAGGTAATCAATTTAATGAAAAAGAATTTAATAAAGCCTTATTGGAAAGTGGAACTGCTACATTTGAAGTGGTTCAACGTCATGTAGATCAGTATATTTCTCAAGTAAAATAAAAATTATAAAAGATTTAACTTTGTATGAAACATTGTTAAATCTTTTTTCATAATATGAAAAAAATAAAATTTATTTTATTTTATGATAGAATATTTCTACAAATAGGAGGAACATCTATGGGATTGAAAATGAGATATAATTTCTTACATCTATTTTATTGGTTTAGTTGTTGTTGTATTAATGGTTTTATTGCAGTTTTTTTGCAATATAAAGGTTTAACAAATACAGAAATAGGAATTGTAACAGGGGGATCATGTATTGCAACCATTTTTTTATCACCTTTTATTTCATCATTATTATCAAAAGTAAAAGGTTTAACAATAAAAAAATTAATGACAATCATTTTTATTTTAACATGTGGCATGTACATAATAATGGCTTATTTAACATTACCCTCTTTTGTATTGATGGCTATATATATTATTATGTATGCATTGAACTTATCTACTGTGCCTATGCTAACAATGATTGCTATGAACTATATTAATGAAGGCATATATGTAAATTTTGGTCTAGCAAGAGGAATTGGTTCTGCTTCATGGGCAACAAGTGCTCTTTTGTTTGGACAAGTATTATCATTTTTAGATACGAGTATATTATCCATAGGTTATTTGATTTTTACAATTATTACTTTGATGATATTATTTACACTTCCAGAAAGTCAAATGAAAGAAGTTCAAAATAAAAAAGAAGGATCTGTTTTTACAGTTGTAAAGAATTATCGTATATTTTTCTTTTTACTTGTAGGTTTTTGTTTTATGTTTGCAGGAGCAACATCAATAGGAACGTATTTGATCAATATTGTTAAGAATTTAGGTGGAGATACATCATTATATGGAGTTGCTATGTTTGCTATGGCTTTTAGTGAATTGCCTGTTATGATGGCAGTACCTAAACTGATGAAAAAATTTAATAGTGTAACATTGATTTTAATTGCTTCGATTTTTTATATTTTAAGAAATTATACAATAGGATTAGCTCCACATCTTATTATTTTAATTATTGGAATGATGTTTCAAGGATTATCTTATGGTTTATTTACAGGTGTTATAACATACTATGTTACATATAATTTAGAAACACAAGATCAAATGGCAGGACAAACAATGATTGGGATTATGACATCTGGTATAGGTTCAACATTAGGAAATGTTTTAGGCGGTATTTTACAAGATACAATAGGGCTTGATGCTTTATTTATGTTTGTATATATCATGACTGCAATTGGAGCTGTTGTTATTATTTCATGTAAAATGATAAGTCAAAAAGGATAGATAAAACTATCCTAAAATAAAATATGAGAAAATGTAGAGTAGATAATGATGAAAAATTATCTACTTTTTTGATAACGATATGTTCCCCACCAATGTGGAGATAATGCTTCTAAAGTTGTTGTTTTTCTTTGCTTATAATCTATCATTATTTCCATATCTTTATTTTTGATATCTAATTGCATTAAAAATTCTCTACATGCTCCACAAGGAATATCATCGCTATTTTCAAAAGGTGGGACATCACTAAAAACAATTAACTTTTTAATAACTGTTTGTCCACTATTAATATACATATTAAGAGCTGCAACTCTTTCTGCGCATAAATCCATAACACCACAACAGCTTTCAATACAAAAACCTGTAAAAATATTTCCGTTTTCACTTTCTAATGCACAAACAACATGATGAGCATATATAAAAGAGGTTATTTCTTTAGGATGAAATTGTTTTTAAGCTTCTAAATATAATCTTTCCCAAATATCCATAAAATCATTTTACTTTCTTATTCTATTTTAACATGAGAAAAAGAATGAATTTATATGTATATTTTTAAATATGAGTTCAATGAAAATCTAATAATAAGAAAAAATTATCATTATTTTATAGACTTTATTGATAAAATCAACTAAAATATGAATATGTTGAAAAAAGGAGATATAAATTATGAGTGGATTTTTTGGTGTAGCATCTCAAAATGATTGTGTAATGGATTTGTTTTTTGGTGTTGATTATCATTCTCATTTAGGAACAAGAAGAGGGGGAATGGCTGTATATGGAAAAAACTCGTTTAATCGTTCTATCCATAATATAGAAAATTCACCTTTTAGAACAAAGTTTGAAAAAGATATAGATGAATTTGAAGGAAATATAGGAATTGGGTGTATATCTGATAGTGAAGCACAGCCATTATTAGTTAATTCGCATTTAGGTTCTTTTGCAATAACAACAGTAGGAAGAGTTAATAACTTAGATGAGTTAAAGAATAATTGTTTTGAACATGGAACTTCACATTTCTTAGAAATGAGTGGGGGAGTTATTAATCCAACTGAATTGGTAGCTGCTCTTATTAATCAAAAAGATTCTATTGTAGAAGGTATTCGATATGTTCAAGATATTGTAAAAGGCTCAATGAGTATTTTAATTATGACAGGAGAAGGTATTTATTGTGCAAGAGATAAATATGGAAGAACACCAGTTATTATAGGTGAAAAAGAGGGAGCACATTGTGTAACTTTTGAAAGTTCAGCATTTTTAAATTTAGGTTACCATCACGTTAAGGACTTGGGACCTGGAGAAATTATATTTATGACTGCTGAAAATTTAAAACAAGAACAAAAACCTTTTGAAAAAATGAAAATTTGTTCTTTCTTATGGGTTTATTATGGTTATCCAACATCTACATATGAAGGTGTGAATGTAGAGGCAATGCGTTATCGTTGTGGAGATATGCTTGCTAATAGAGATGATGTTGCACCAGATAGTGTTGCTGGTGTTCCAGATTCAGGAATTGCTCATGCTGTTGGATATGCAAATCGTTCTGGATATCCTTTTGCTAGACCATTTATTAAATATACGCCAACTTGGCCACGTTCGTTTATGCCACAAAGCCAAGGACAAAGAAATTTGATTGCAAAAATGAAATTAATTCCAGTACAAGAATTGATTAAAGATAAGAGTTTACTATTAATTGATGACTCTATTGTAAGAGGGACACAATTACGAGAAACAACAGAATTCTTGTATCAAAGTGGAGCGAAAGAAGTTCATGTAAGACCTGCTTGTCCACCACTATTGTATGGTTGTAAATATTTGAATTTTTCTCGTTCTAATTCAGAGATGGATTTGATCACAAGAAGAGTGATTAGAGATTTAGAAGGAACAGAGGATATTAGTGATGAAGTTTTACAAGATTATGCTAATCCTGATCATCCTAAATATCAACAAATGTTAGATGAAATTTGTAAGAGATTAAAGTTTACATCTTTGAGATATCATCGTTTGGATGATATGATTGAATCAATTGGAATTAATCCTTGTCATTTATGCACATATTGTTGGAATGGTAAAGAATAAGATGAACCCAAATCAGCTGATTTGGGTTTTTGTGTTAAAATGATTGCTTTCAAATTCATGTTCATGTAAAATGTATCAGCGAGGAGATAAATATGGATAGAACAAAACAAATAGAACAATCAATTATAAAAAAATATAGAAAAAATATTTGGAGAAAGTTTGTTAAAGGTGTACAAACTTATGATTTAATTCAACCAGGAGATAAAATAGCTGTTTGTATATCTGGAGGAAAAGATTCAATGTTGATGGCTAAATTGTTACAAGAGTTAAAACGCCATGGTAAATTTGATTTTGGACTTGTTTTTCTATCTATGGATCCTGGATATAATGAAAAAAATAGAGAACGAATTGAAGAAAATGCTAAAATATTGGGTATACCATTAGAAAGATTTGAATCAGATATTTTTCAAGTTGTAACTCATATAGAAAAATCTCCATGTTATTTATGTGCAAGAATGAGAAGAGGTTTTTTATATGCAAAAGCAAAGGAATTAGGATGTAATAAAATTGCTTTAGGTCATCATTTTGATGATGTTATTGAAACAATATTAATGGGAATGTTTTATGGTTCACAAATACAAACAATGATGCCTAAATTACATAGTACTAATTTCGAAGGAATGGAACTTATTAGACCAATGTATTTAATAGAAGAAAAGGATATTATACAATGGATGACATATAATAATTTAAAGTTTATACAATGTGCTTGTCGTTTTACAGAAGATATGGAAGAACGTGGTGAAGTAGAACATACTTCTAAAAGAGAAGAAATGAAAAATTTATTAAAATATTTAGAAACAATGAATCCAAATGTTAAGAAGAATGTTTTTAAAAGTGTAGAAAATGTTAATCTTGCTACAATTATTGCATATAGTGATGAAGTAGGAAAACATCATTTTTTGGATACATATAATCAAGAGGGAGAATAGTTTATGTTTTCACGATTTGAACTTTTAGTAGGAAATGAGAATATAAAAGCACTAAGTCAAAAGCATGTTATTGTTTTTGGTGTTGGTGGTGTAGGAGGATATGTTGTTGAGGCACTTGTAAGAAGTGGTATTGGGCATATAACAATAGTGGATAATGATGTTGTTTCATATACTAATCTTAATAGACAAATCATTGCAACACAAAATACAATAGGATTGAAGAAAATTGATGTCATGAAAAAACGCATATTAGATATTAATCCACATTGTGTAGTCAAAACAAAGGAAATTTTTTACTTGCCTGAAAATGCAGAGCAAATAAATTTACAAGAATATGATTATGTTGTAGATGCTATTGATACTATCACTTCTAAAATAGAACTAGCTGTTCGTTGCGAATCTCATCATATTCCTTTTATAAGTTCAATGGGTACAGGGAATAAATTGGATCCATCAAAATTAGAAGTTTCTGATATTTATAAAACGTCAGTATGTCCTTTAGCTAAAGTTATGCGAAGAGAATTAAAATTAAGACATATTAAACATTTAAAAGTTATATATTCTAAAGAACTACCTATTAAGCCAAATGGGCATAATAATGAAAATAAAAAAAGAGCTATACCAGGAAGTACAGCTTTTGTTCCTGCAAGTGCAGGTTTATTAATAGCAAGTGAAGTCATTAAAGATTTATTAAATTTATAGAAAATATTTGCAAAAAGTAAAATTTGTGTTATAATATTGCTGAAAGTAATTATTTGTTATTGTTTTTAGCAAGTACATATGTAATAATCTCATTAATATCACAATCAAAATATGAACATAATTTACAAATAAGATTTGCATCTATTCTTTGAAATTTATTTTTACAATATCTATTAAAGTTAGGACGAGGAATATCTAAATCCTTACATATTTTATTTTTACTAATATTATTTTCTGCTAATAGCTTCTCAATATTAAATTCTAAATATCCGTATTCCATAAAACCACCTCTTTTTTAAGTATAATAAAATAAATAATGTTTAATAATTATCTATAAAGTAATTTACTAAATAGCAAGGTGTATGTATAATAAAAGTATAAATATGTAAAGAGAGTAGGATGAGATGATGAATATGAAAATTTTAATGAAAAAGTTATTTGTTTTGGATAGGGAAAGATATGAAAATAAGCATTTAAAAGCTTTTATAAGATTAGAGGAGAATATTGATAATTTGGATTGCATTGATTCTTATATAATGTATTTTATAGAATCTATTCCTAAAGAAAGAAATAAAATTGATTTTAAATATTATTTTATTAATTTTAATTCAGAGTATTTTCATATATTATATTTGAATCTTTTGATAATGATGTTGATTATTTTTCCTTTTGCGATTGATAGATATTATTATTCTATTATTGTTATTCCCTGTATTTATTTTATTATTTCATTAGTTTTAAATTTTATTTTAACTATTAAAGAAATAAATGCTTTAAAAAGAAAACTTGAAACAGTGTATAAAAATATACGAGCAAAATTATAATTTTTTTCACAATTATAGACATTTCTCATAGAATATAGAGAGGTGGATATGATGAAGGAAGAACTTCAATCGTTTATTTATATAGAGAAATTACTTGCTCAGATGTATAGAATGGCTGCGCCACTTGCAACAGTACAAGAGCAAAGAAACACTTTATTGTCTTTTGCTAATGATGCAGAACAAAATGCAAATTTTTTAAATTATTTCTATAAACAAGAGTTTGGAACTAATTTTGATCCAATGATTCCAGCAGGAGTTATTAATGGAAGCTTTAGAGATGTTTTGAGAGAGATACAAAGACAGGAATTAACGTCTTATCTTCAGTTTAGACAACAACTTTATAGACAACAAGATTATGATTTTAGACAAACAATGCAAATTATTACTGATAAAAAGTTAGGACATATTTTAACAATCATGGCTATTATTTCAGATATGGATAATCAAGCATCTTAATTAAAAAGAAGATTTAATTGTATGAATATATTTTACAATTAAACCTTCTTTTTTATATTTGTTCAATTAATAATTAAAGGTATAGTTTATTTTAAATGTTATTGAATTATTTTTTTAAATATTTCATTAATAAATTGATTATCATTTATTTTGTTCTCTACATATTTATTAAATAAATCTTTGTTTATTCCATTCTTTGTTATTTCTTTATAGTGTGGATATATTTCTTCAACTTTTTTTCTAGAAGTGTGATATGTTTTTCCACTAAAATTAAATTTTATATATTCTGCATTATCAAGTAAAGAAAAAATTGATATAGTATTATATAGTAAACTCTTTTCTAAATAATTGTTCTTATTAATGTACCAATCTGTAATATGATAATCAATAATGATTTCTAAGTTATCAGAATCCATTTCGAGTACATATCCATATTCA
Organism: uncultured Erysipelotrichaceae bacterium; assembly: GCA_910588075.1. Taxonomy (GTDB): domain Bacteria; phylum Bacillota_I; class Bacilli_A; order Erysipelotrichales; family Coprobacillaceae; genus MGBC163490. Next base: position 16,805 of record CAJUOS010000047.1, read on the forward strand.
GATAATGGTAAATTATTAATTAAATGAGAGGTGTTGGTGTTATTTCCAATATATTTATTCTTGTATTGGATAATATTATCTATACCTGATTTTTTTCTGTTGAAAGGAATATTTGGTACAGTATCTTCTGTATACTGTTTTTTTGTATCTATGAGATAATATTCATTTTCCATATCTACATTTATTCTATAAACATTATAGAAAGGTGTTTTGTATACAATCATATTCTCACCAGATAATTTTTCAAATGAAAATCTAGGAGCTTGATTTATATAAATAACACTTACATAATCTAATATGAATAATATTGTTATATAGAATATAAAATATCCAAAATAATAAGTAAATCTTTTTCTTAGATTAAATTTTTTGATAAATTGATGAATACCTAGAAGTGAGACTATTGCACCTATTATTGAAAAGATTGCACTCCAACTTGATTCACTAGGAAAAATAGTCAAAGCTGTAATTGAGATAAATATTCCAAAAATTATTAAAATAGAACCAATCAAACGATAATTATTAATTATTTTTGTATTTGAATAGTCAATAGTATTTAAAATATTTTCTTCTGATTTCTCTTGATAGTATTCCTTTTCCACCTTTTCTCCACTTAATAAATCATTTAGTGTTATTCCTAATTCTTCGCTTAGTGGCTTTAACATAGAAATATCTGGCATATAGTTTCCATTTTCCCATCTTGAAATTGTTTTTGCAGTCACTCCTAATTTTTTAGCAAGTTGTTCTTGCGTTAACTTTTTTTCTTTACGATTTTTAGCAATAAATTGACCTATTTTTAAAGTATCCATATATTTTCCTCCTATGAATATAAATTAACAAATTTATATAAAAATGAACACCCCATAAAAAGCGAATAACTTATTTTTGATAAATAAGTAACTTATACATGATTAAGATATTTTCTAAAATAAAAAACTAACATTTCTGTTAGTTCTGTATTGTACTCAAATAATAAGAATTTGAGTTTTATATTATATGGTGACCTGTACGGGATTCGAACCCGTGAATGCATGCGTGAAAGGCATGTG
>CAJUOS010000048.1 GCA_910588075.1 uncultured Erysipelotrichaceae bacterium
ACCTTTACATAATCCAGCACATTTAACTGGATATTACGCTTTTAAAGAAGCTATTCCAAATGCTGGTGCAGTTGCTGTTTTTGATACTGCTTTTCACCAAACATTAGAACCAAGATGCTATATTTATCCTATTCCTTATAAATTTTATGAAGAAAATGGAATTAGAAAATATGGTGCACATGGAACTTCACATTTCTATGTATCTTCTAAGGTAAGAGAAATGCTTGGAAATCCTGAACATTCTAAAGTTATTGTTGCCCATTTAGGAGCTGGTGGAAGCTTAAGCGCTGTTAAAGATGGAAAATGTATCAACACTTCAATGGGATTTACACCACTAGCTGGTATTATGATGGGAACAAGAAGTGGAGATTTAGATGCTTCTGTTGTAGAGTATCTTGTAGATACGTTAAAAATAGATATGCATGAAGTGATTCATATTTTAAATAAAGAATCAGGTTTATTAGGTGTTTCTGGTATATCTAGTGATTTTAGAGATGTTCAAGAAGCAGCCAATCAAGGAAATCAAAGAGCACAATTAGCACTTGATATTTTCTTTAGACGTGTTATTGCATATATTGGACGATATTTCATTGCATTAGGTGGCTGTGATGCTATTGCATTTACTGCTGGTATTGGTGAAAATTCATCTTATGCAAGAAAAGAAATTCTTTCATTAGTTAGTGAAGCATTGGGTATTGTTATTGATGATGAAGCGAATGAAAATGGTCAAGGAGAACGTTTAATCACAAAACCAGAATCTAAAATTAAAGTTTTCGTTATTCCTACAAATGAAGAATTAGTTATAGCAAGAGATACTAAACGTTTACTTCATTTATAATCAAGCAAACTATCAGTTTATTTTAACTGATAGTTTTTTTATAAAATCAAGTATCATTCCTGTCTCTCTTTCTTAGAATAAATGATAAAAATTATTATAGATGATAAGCCCATAAAATATAAATATATATCTAACCTTGTTTCATCATTTGTTTTAACATTCTTTATCTTATCTTCAATAAATTGTGGTTCATCCCCTAATTCCTCATGTTCTATCATACTATTTTTCATTATAACTGTTTGAATTTCATTTGTATTCTCAACTACAAATTGAACATCTTGAGCTATTGTATATCCATAAATTGCTTCTGTTTCAATCAATGTATAAACTTGACCTACAATTAATCCCTCTATTCTATGTGGTTTATCAGTGGAAATCCATTCATCTATAAGATTGTTATTTTCATCTCTTAATTCAAGATGATTTCCTGATAACTCTTTTCCATTTATAGCATCTTGTTTTGAAATATCAACTTTTGTGATTTCATCTATCATTGTTATTTTTTGTATATCTTTATTATCATTAACAATAAATTCTATATCAGTTGCTTTTGTATACCCAGCTGGAGATATAATTTCTCTTAATATATATTTTCTTCCTACTAATAATTTATCTGTTATATATGCCTTCTCTGTTGAAATCCATTCTTCTATTATTTCCTTTGTTAAAACATCAATAATTTGTAATTTTGCTCCTTTTAATTCATCTTTTCCAGTTAAACTTTTTTTAGATATTTCAACCATTTTAGGATTATTAACAATCGTTGTTATATAAGTATATACCTTTGTTATTTGATCTTTGGAATCAACATTTATATCATACTTTTTATCAATTTTCATATATCCATCTGGTGCTTTTATCTCTTTAAGATAAAAATGTACAAGTGGTAAATCTAAATCATAATTAATTTTTCCATTCTTATCAGTAGATTTTATTGAAAGTAAAGTATCTTTTTCTACTATCTTCTTTCCTTGATAATTATATATATCTTCTTTTGCATATAAACCTATAACTGCATTTTCTAGTTTTTGTTGTGTTATTCCATCTATTTTGATTGCTTGAACATTTACTTTTTGTCTTTCATTATCAAAATCAATACTATCTATAATTAAAGTTTGTTCTTGATTTGCAGTTATTAAATCAACATATTGATCTTGAGAAGTCAAGACATAGCCTTTGGGTGCTTTCAATTCATGTACACGATATTTCCCTAATGGAAGCTCAAGAGTTACACTACCATCTTTTCCTGTCATAACAGTTTTAACAAGACTTCCTTTAAGATAGACTTTATCCTCTCGATAATCATAAATGTCTTCTTCTGCAAAAATTTGAACTTCCATCCCTGCAATTTTTCTCATTTCATACACAAACTTTCCATCTTTATAATCAGTCAATACTTCTCCAAACTTTGATATATTCAATCTTGCAGATTTTAATTGATTAACCTTAACAAAGGTTACTGTTTTATCATATTCTACAGTTATTTTATGTATTGTTTTATCTAGAATTAAATATGATGGAACACTTATTTCCTGTATATAATAAGTGCCTGGTAAAAGATTAGATATGGTAACATATCCATCATTTCCTGTTTTATAAATACCATGATAATTAGACATATCAGCATTTGAAGAAATTTTAAAAATTGTTCCTGCTACCATTTTGCCTAATTCATCTTTCTTTCCAATCTTTAAATTTCCTCTTTTTAATTTATTAGTTTTAACAAATATTGCTTGTTTATCATATTCAACAATAACCTTATGTATTGTTTTATCTAAGATAAGATATGATGGTACACTATGCTCTTGAACATAATAAGTATCTGGTAAAAGATTAGATAAAGTTACATACCCATCACCTCCTGTTTTATAAATACCTCTATAATTTGACATATCCTTATTCTGTGAAACTTTAAAAGTAACTCCTGTAACCATCTTCCCTAATTCATCTTTTTTACCAATTTTAAGTTTTCCTTTTTTCAATTTATTAGTTTTAATAAAAGTTACTGTTTTGTCATATTCAACAGTAACCTTATGTATTTCTTTATCCAATATCAAATATGGTGGTACACTCATTTCTTGTATATAGTAAGTGCCTGGTAAAAGATTAGATATGGTTATATATCCATTATTTCCTGTCTTATAAATACCATGATAATTAGACATATCAGCATTTGAAGAAACTTTAAAAGTCGTTCCTGCTACCATTTTGCCTAATTCATCTTTCTTTCCAATCTTTAAATTTCCTCTTTTTAATTTATTTGTTTTAACAAAAGTACCTGGTTTATCATAAGTTACAGTAACTTTATGAATTGTTTTATCTAAAACCAAATGTGGTGGTACACTATGTTCTTGAACATAATAAGTACCAGGTAAAAGATTGGATAAGGTAACATATCCATTGCTTTCTGTTTTATAGATACCTCTATAATTGAACATATCTGAATTTTTAGAAACTTTAAAAGTTACTCCTGCAACCATTTTACCCAGTTCATCTTTTTTGCCAAGTTTTAAACTTGTTGGTTTAAGATTATTCTTATTAGTAAATGATACTGTCTTATCTTTTTGAATTGTAACTTCATGAACTGTTTTATCTAGTATCAAATGTGATGGGACACTTGTTTCTTGAACATAGACAGTTCCAGCCTTAAGATTGTTGACAGTTACATATCCATTACTTCCTGTTTTATAGATACCCCTATAATTAGACATATCTTTGTTATAGGAAACTTTGAAATAGGTATTCGCAACCATTTTACCTGTTTCTTTTTCCTGCTTACCTAGTTTCAAGTTTCCTAGGTCAACCCATTTGACTTTTAATGAAGTAATATCCATTGGGTCACTTACAAAATCCCTATGTCCTAAATTTTGCATATTACCTGAAGAAGTCAAATCTAATATAGCTGCAAAAGTTTTCCCTTGAGATTTATTCCCAGTAGACCATGTTCCTAAGTTTTTAGTCAAAGGTGCTTCAAGATGAAACTTTGTCTTTCCATAAATTTTGACAGTTCCGCCTTTTTGCCTTTTATTATGTGTTTCATCTACATATGTCACATCATTCTGCAATGTAACACTGATACTGTTATCTGTCATTCCACTATTCAATGTAACACTAGGTGTTCTTTGAATAGTTCCATTTATATAAGCATTGACTGATGATGTTGAGAATTTCACTTTATAATCTGGTACAGTTTTATTTTTAATATAATTATTAAAATCTGTACAAATACTTCTTAATTGATCACCATCATAATAATGAGATAAAGTCAATGAGGTAACAACAACACCTTGTTCCTTACTTTTAAACCCACTCCATTGAGCAGGTCCAGTCCAACCATAATAAAGAACTTTTTTAACAGTTGCATTATCATATACACTTTGAGTCAATTTTACTCCAGTTGCAGGTGTTGGTTTTTTATGTTGCATACAAAATGCCTGTTTTCCATCAACAGTAAAATCACCTACTGTGCTTCCACCATATGTCAATTTCCCATGATACTGAACACTTGCATTTTTAGGATAACTACTATAAGCAATAACATCCTTAATATCATTGTTTCCTTTTAGAGCTATCATTGACATTACAATAGAAAAAATTAATAAAATTTTCCATGACTTACTCATAAATTCTTTTGTTTTTTCAAAATATTTCATTTTCTCAAATCCTTTCATATTGATTTTAAAACTATATATTTTCATAAAAGAAAAGTAGGTCAAATGACCTACTTAACATTCTATAAAACAAATGTATTCCATGTTGACAACTCAAAGGTTGTCAGCCATACTTATTTTCATATATATAAATCCATTCCATAATATTCGATTCTCCTTTCAAATAAATAAAAAAAGTAAGATTTTTCATCTTACATTTTTTATAAAAATCTAGTTTCCAAATAAATCTTCTTCCCAATCTTTAGGTAATTCTTCTGTCTCATATCCAACCCCATATTGCCCATGTCCAGATTCCTTTAGATGTTTTTTTATTTCTTTTTCTGTTTTACAATGATATCCACAATCAATACAAGAATAGCTTGTTGGTTTAAAAGTAACAGTATTTGTTTTCTTCTTTTTTGGAGTTGTTTTTTTATTTGTAGTTTTCTTTTTAGTTGTAGAAGTTTTCTTCTTTGTTGTTGTTTTCTTCTTTGTAGAAGTTGGCTTTTTTGTTTCTGTTTTCTTGCTTACAGTTGTCTTATTTTTTGTATCATCTTTCTTTGTATCTGTTTTTGTTTCAGTTTTCTTTTCCCCTTTCTTGACTTCTTTTTTATCTTCATCATTCTTTTTAGATTGATCTGTTTTTTGTTTATCTTCTCTTTTCACTGTTTCTTCCTGTTTAGGAGCAGAAGCAGGTTCTTTTTCTGTGTTCTTTGCTGTTGTACAACCTACCATTAATATAATACACAGAATACCTAGAATAATTTTTTGCATAATTGTTTTCCCCTCAATAAAAATTAATATCATAAAATATAAAAACTATTTTAGTATCTTTTTACATTATACCAAAATAGTCAACAAACTCATAATAAAAATGAAAATAAACTAACAATATATGAAGTAAGCATTGCTGCCACAGCAACAAAAACCAAACCTTTATCCTTATATGCAAAATATATAGCAATCAAACAACCACCAATAGCACTATATATATTATTTGTTGCATATAAAATACTCGGAAATGTCAAAGCAGATAAAACAGCATAAGGAACATAAAATAATAATGATTGTATAAAAGGTGAAGTTATCTCTCTTCTAAAAAAAGTCAAAGGAAGCATTCTAGGTAAATATGTACAAATTGCCATAACAAGCACAGAAATTAATAAATATAAACTCATGATAATTTACCTTCTTTCACTGGATAACGTACAGCTCCATAAATTGCTCCAAAAAGAGTAGAAATAATTAACTTAACTCCACTTGAAAGTATCGAAAATAAAGGTAAATAATAAAAAATAATAGCTATAATTGCACTTACTAATACAACTTCCAATATAGGTTTAGATTTTGCAGATGCTGGTACAATGATAGCTAAAAACATTCCATATAAAGCTATTCCCATTGCATTTTGTATAGAAACTGGCAAAAAATTCATCAAAGTTTCTCCCACTAACGTACCACATGTCCAACCCATAATAGGAACTAAAATAAACCCTAACATAAAAGAAAAATTCAAAGTCCCCTCTTGAATTGAAGCAACACTAAATGTTTCATCAGTAATTCCAAATGAAACTATTAATCTTTGTAATGTACTCATTTTTTTATCAATTTTTTGACTTAATGATAAAGACATCAAAAAATATCTTGCATTAATCAATAGTAATGTTATTGCAATTTCAAAATAACTTGCCTGTGTTAACATTAAAGAAACCCCTGCAAATTGACCAGATGATGTTAAATTAGTAAATGAAATTAATGTTGCTAAGCCTAATGGCAATCCACTTGAAACAACCAACACTCCAAAAGAAAAAGAAACGGGAAAATAACCTAAAGCTATGGGTATCCCCTTTTTACACCCTTTTATAAAATCATCCATTCAACATTCCCCTCCATGTATTAAACATCATACATGAAAGCATATCATTAATCAAATAAATTCTTATGTATAAATTCCATCACTTCTGTTTTTGGTGTTAAGACTTGATAAAATGGTTTTCTTAAATCTAATCTTTGTATATCTATGGAACGAATATCACTTAATTGTATTCTAGATTGTGTTATATGTGTATTAGTTTTTATTTTAATATCTTTTTCAAAAGTTGGGTTAGCAGGTGTAGAATCCTCTTTTATAGAAGTACATGGAATAACCAGCATTTTATATCCCATATCTTTTAGAATATAGCACCAATGACCATCCATCAATTCCTTCGGAAAACCTCTACCAATATTGAAATAGGCAAGTTGATGAATATGTGGTCTTTTGTGAACATGATAATATGTCTGATTACAATCTCCATCTTTTACTAAATGACAATAAAAATATTCCAATTGACTTGTTTGATGCAATAAAGCATAACTATATTTTTCTACATCATAAATTCCAGATTTTTCTAATTTTTTTAAAGCTTTACTCATCTCTATGAGATTATTTTGTATACTCATAAAAAACCTCCTACTTATATATACAAAGATTTTTCTCAAATTTCTTCAAGATATTCAAAAAATTAAAAAAATTTTATAATTTGAAAATATTCAATAGTAAAATCATATATAATAAATTTCTGTAAAATGAAGAAGAAGAAAAAATAAGCGCCAGGACTTTATACATAAAAATGAATACATATAAAGTTGACGAGGACCAAGTTTATCGAAAGATTCGGCGGATGACTTGGAGGTATGATGCTACCTAAACGATGAGCAAAAATAATAAGTGATTATTAAACAAATATCATCAGGCATAACTTCATTTTTACAGCATAATTTATAATAAAATGGAGGTATTTTTATGTGTGGAATTACAGCTTATTGTGGTCAACAAGAAGCATTATCATTTTTAATGCAAGGATTATCAAAATTAGAATATCGAGGATATGATAGTGCTGGGATCACAACTTTAGAAAACAATCAATTATTAACAATTAAATGCAAGGGAAGGCTTAAAAATTTAGAAGAAAAGATTAAAAACTATCAAGTGCATGGTTCAATAGGAATTGGTCATACAAGATGGGCAACACATGGCATCCCATCAAACTTAAATTCTCATCCCCATAACAATAGTCATGATACAATTTCATTAGTACACAATGGAATTATAGAAAACTATCGTCAATTAAAAAAAGAATTAATAGAAAATGGTTATACATTTCAATCTGATACAGATAGTGAAGTTATTGTTCAACTCCTTGACTATTATTATGATGGAGAACTTTTAGAAGCCACTCAAAAAGTTTTAAAACGTATTGAAGGAAGTTATGCATTATGTATTATTTCTACTTTAGAACCAGATAAAATTATTGTAGCAAAAAAAGATAGTCCTTTAATCATAGGAAAAGCAACAAATGCTTATGTTGTTGCTAGTGATATTCCTGCTTTATTAGAATATACCAAAGATGTCTATTTTTTAGACGATTTAGAAGTAGCTATGATTAAAAAAGATCATATTTCTTTTTATAACCAACAAGGAAAAAGAATTGAAAAAACATTAACAACTGTACCATATGATTTAGAAGCAGCCAAAAAAGATGGATATGATACTTTTATGTTAAAAGAAATTCATGAACAACCTTATGTTATTAATGAAACATTGAGAGGAAGAATTTTTAATGAACAAATCATTTTAGATGAATTGAAAGATATTAACTTTCAACAATTTAATAAAGTATATTTTGTAGCTTGTGGTACAGCTTATCATGCAAGTTTATGTGGATCACAAGTTTTACAACGTGTAACCCAACTTCCTGTTATTTCTATGGTAGCAAGTGAATTTAGATATAACGATCCACTTATAGATCAACATACATTAGCTATTTTTGTTTCACAATCTGGTGAAACAGCTGATACACTTGCCGCTTTAAAATTAGCTAAACAAAAACAAGCAACAACAATTGCTATTGCTAATGTTTTAGGAAGTACCATCTCTAGAGATTCAGACTATGTTCTTTATACTTGTGCAGGACCTGAAATTGCAGTTGCTTCAACCAAAGCTTATACAACTCAACTTGTTTTATTAATACTTCTTGCTTACTATATTGCCCAAAGATTAAATAAAGAAGTTGATTTTCAATTAATTCATCAATTGAATTCAATTCCTCAATATGTTGAAAAGATTTTAAAAGATGAAAAGATTTTTGAAAAATATGCTTATATGCTAAAAGATTTACACGATGCTTATTTCATTGGTAGAAATTTAGACTATGCCAGTGTTTTAGAAGGTGCTCTTAAACTTAAAGAAGTTTCTTATGTACATGCTGATGCCTATGTTGCTGGTGAGCTTAAACATGGACCTATTGCATTAATTGAAGAAGGTTCTGTTGTTATTGCGGTTGCAACACAACCTCACATTGCAGCAAAAACAATCAGTAATATTCAAGAAACAATTGCAAGAGGAGCACATGTTATTCTTTTTACAACACATAATGAGAATATTAAACATGTGGAAAATATTTACTATCTTCCACAAATTGCTCCAACACTCCAAGCTATATTAGTTGCTATCCCTTTACAACTTATTGCTTATTATACAGCATGTATTAAAGGTTGTGATGTTGATAAACCTAGAAATCTTGCAAAATCTGTAACAGTAGAATAATTTCATACACATCAATAGATGTGTATTTTTTACAAAACTATGCTTTTTTTCTTCACATAAACTTTATAAATTGTTATAATGAAAAAAGAGGTGATTAATATATGGATAAACGTGAACCAAAAGACTTAACTGTTTATAATCAACGTTTTGAAGAAGATCCTAGCTCTTTTAATGATTTTCAAGCTATGGATTATGTAAAAGAACTTAAAAATCAAGGATTAACTGATGAGGCAATAGAAGTTGGAAGAACTTTTTTACAAGTAGGAGAAGGATTGAGTGCATTTATCAATCATTATGGTTATGCACTTTACAATAAATTTATTAATATTGATGAAGAACAAATTAAAGAAAAAGAAAGTTTATTCTTTTCAATTGTTGATGAAATATCTTCTTTATGCCGTCAAGAAAGATATTCTCCACTAGAAGCAACAATCAATAGAGCAATGAAATATGTAATGAATCAAAATCCAGTAAATTATCAAAAAATATCTGATTTATTAGATAAATTAGATCCATTAACAGCTAGTATTGATCCATTTGTTAATAAAAATGGTAAAGAATATGAATCAAAAAGAGAAAAATGGTATCGTTTAAAAGTACGTTGTGCATATGAATTAAAAGATTATGCGAAATGTGTTGAAATTGCAAATATTGCTTATACTCAACCAATCAAATGGCATTATAATAATTTAAATTGGATAAAATATTACAGAGCATATTCTTTAGTTCAATTACAAAGATATGATGAAGCTGAAAATGAATTTATTTCTTTAGGAAATAAAATTCCTAATGTTGATGCTTCTGAAGTTTTATTCGATCTTTATATGAATATAGGAAAAGAAAAAGAAGCTTATACAAATCTTATTTATAAATTCTTTATTTCAGGATATAGTTTAGATAACTTACCTCTTTATCAAAGAATTTTAACAATGGTAGAAAAAAACAATCAACAAGAAGAAGTTATTCATTTAGCTCAAGCTTTAGTTTATAAAATAAAAGAAGAAACATCTCAAGATATAAGTCAAGATGATATTCAAGAAAAATATCAAGATATAAATAGTAGTCATTTATATGATCGTTTTTATAATCAATTAATGGAACATTTAGATAGTTATATTGAGCGTTATGAAGGAAGAGTTGTATATTATAACAATGCTAAAGAATTTGGAAGTATTTATCAGGAAGATGATGATAATTTATTCTTTAGACAAGCTGATTATATTTATGATGAAGAAGTTCAAAAAAGAGATATTGTGGAATATAGTATCATGAAAACATATGATGCTAAAAAACAAGTTCCTACAACAAAAGCAATTTTATTAAAAACATTATATGAAGATATTCAATATTAGTCATGAGAAATCATGACTTTTTACTTACACCCATTTATATGATTTGCATAATTTATCAATGAGGTGAAAGTATGTTATCAATATTTACAAATATTCCCTTTCTTATTTTTATTGGAGCTATTATTTTTAACTGGTTGTCAACATTATTAGGGGCAAGTCTTGTCTATGTTACAAACAAAGAAAATAAAAACCTTGTATCCATAGCTTTAGGAAGTAGTGCTGGAATTATGATTGCTGCATCTTTTTTTTCATTAATACTTCCTGCAATGAATATGTTAGAACAATTAAGTAAATGGTATTTACTTATTATTCCTTTTGGATTCTTTTGTGGTGTATTATTTTTAACATTATGTGATCATTTTTTACCACATGAACATATGTTATCTCATGAACGTGAAGGTGTTCATTCTAAACTATCACAAAATCAACTTCTTATGTTAGCTATGACATTACACAACATTCCTGAAGGTTTAGCTGTTGGTGTTGCTTTTGCCAGTGTTCAACATGACATTATACCTGCTTTGATTCTTTCTATTGGTATTGGAATTCAAAATTTTCCTGAAGGAACAGCTATTTCTTTACCTATGCACCAATATGGAAAATCAAAATTCAAAGCACTTATGTATGGACAATTTTCTGGAATTATAGAAATTCCTTCAGCTATTATTGGATACATTTTTGCATCAACAATTAATAATATTCTTCCTTTTGCTTTAAGTTTTGCAGCTGGAGCTATGTTATTTGTATGTGTTGAGGATATGATTCCTGAAGCTTCATGTAAAAATCAAATTGATATAGGTGCAATTTCTTGTATGTGTGGTTTTTTAATTATGATGGTCTTAGATATTATGTTATCTTAAAACCAATTCTTTATTTGTGGATATAACAAATAAAATATTAATAAATTATATTATTTATAAATATTTTGTTTTTTTATGAGCTTTATATTGACAAATAAAAATTAGTCCTTTAATATTATTACTATAAATTATAAAAACAAAAGACGTTGATGTGACATAGTAAAAATTCTTGAGACATTAGAGATATGATGGTTGGTGAAAATCATACGATAAAGAATTTTGAATTCACCACGGAGTCGCTATTTTGATAAGGAATAGCCGTTCATTCATAACGTTATATATGAAAGTTATTAACTGCATGAGATTAAATTCGTGAGAATTTAATAAACTGAGGTGGTACCGCGATCACTCGCCCTCTATGGTGAGTGTTTTTTGTTTTTATGGATGGGGAGGAATAAAAAATGAAAAAAATTTGTGCATGTATGCTTGCACTTGGAATTATGTTATCTGGTTGTGGAAGTGACACAAGTCCAAGTGAAAAAACAAAAGATTTATCTGAAGCCAAAGTTGGTGTTATTCAATTAATGCAACATGATGCTTTAGATGCCTCTTATGAAGGATTTGAAGAAGTACTTCTTGAAGCTGGTATTAAAAAAGAAAATATTGATTATCAAGTTGCTGGTGATCAAGCAAACTGTCAAACAGTTGCTGATAAACTTGTGAATGGTAATAATGATTTAATTTATGCTATTGCAACACCTGCTTTACAATCTGTTGCTTCAGCAACAAATGAACTTCCAATTATCGGATGTGCAATTACTGATTATGAAAGTACAAAATTAGTAAAGAGTAATGATGCTCCTGGTGGTAATGTAACTGGTGCTAGTGATTTAACACCAATTGAAGAGCAGTTTCATTTAATGAAACAATTACTACCTGATGCTAAAAAAGTAGCTATTATGTATTGTGGTAGTGAAGATAATTCTATCTTCCAAGGTAATATTGCTGAACAAGTAGCTAAAGATAATGGATATGAATATAAAGTCTATAAAGTATCTGATTCTAATGATATTCAAGTTGTTACTGAAAAAATTGTATCTGATAAAATGGATGTTATTTATATTCCGACTGATAATTTATTAGCTACTTATATGAGCAGTGTTGAAGCTGTTGCTTCTCCTGCTAAAATTCCTTGTATTGTTGGTGAGGAAGGTATGTGTAAATCTGGTGGATTTGCAACATATGGTATTAATTATAAAAATTTAGGAAAATTAGCTGGTCAACAAGCAGTTGCTATTTTAAAAGGTGAAAAAACTGCTGCTGATACACCTATTGCTCAATTAAAAGCTGAAGATTGTACAATGGTTATCAATTTAAAAGTTGCAAAAAAATGTGGACTTTCTACAAATAAAGCTGATTATCCTAAGGAAGCAAACTTCATAGAATAGGAGATTAATTCATGGGTTTATTTTATACGTATTTAGGGGCTATTGATTTAGGTTTAATATGGGGGTTTCTTGCTCTTGGTGTTTATATTACATTTCGTTTATTAGATATTGCTGATTTAACTGTTGATGGAAGTTTTGCCACAGGTGGTGCTGTTTGTGCCATTTGTGTATTGAATGGATTGCACCCTATTCTAGCTATTCTCGCTTCTATTATTTCAGGATTTATTGCAGGTGCTATTACTGGAATTCTTCATACAAAATGTAAAATTCCAGCAATCTTAGCTGGTATTTTAACACAGATTGGACTTTATTCTATCAATTTAAGAATTATGGGTGGTCGTGCTAATTTACCATTAACAACTGCAAACACTTTATTTAATGATATTGCAACATCATTGCATATTAATAAATATTATGTAACATTTGTAATTGCAATCTTATTTGTAATGATTTTTATTGCTATACTTTATTGGTTCTTTGGAACAGAGTTAGGATCTTCTATTAGAGCAACTGGAAACAGTGAGCAAATGGCAAGATCATTAGGTATTAATACAGATACAATGAAATTATTAGGATTAATGATTAGTAATGGTCTTGTAGGATTATCTGGGGCTTTAAATGCACTTTATGGTCAAGCGACTGATGTGCGTGTTGGAACAGGTGCGATTGTTATTGCACTTGCTTCAATTGTTATTGGTGAAGTTATTTTATCTAGTAAGAAAAGTAATTTTGCATTAGGTTTAGCTTCAATTGTTATAGGATCTATTATTTATAGAATTATTGTTGCTATTGTATTACAAATGGGATTAAATACAGATGACTTAAAAATTTTAACAGCAATTCTTGTTGCTATTGCATTAACAATTCCTGTTATGATTGGAAAACGTAAACAAGTATCAATGTATAAGAAATTAACAGGAAAGGAGATTGATAAGAATGCTTAAATTAGAAAAAGTAAGTAAAACTTTTAATCTTGGAACTGTTAATGAAAAGAAAGTTCTTCATGAAATTGATTTAGAATTAGAACCTGGAGATTTTGTAACTATTATTGGTGGAAATGGTGCTGGAAAATCAACTTTACTTAATATGATTTCAGGATTATATCCTATGGATTGTGGAGTGATTACTCTTGATGGAGAAGATATTTCTTTACAACCTGAATATCAAAGAGCTAAAAAAATTGGAAGATTATTTCAAGATCCAATGCTTGGAACAGCATCTGAAATGCAAATCTTAGAAAATTTAGCACTTGCTAAAAGAAGAGGAAAACACAGAGGTCTATCTTGGGGTGTTTCTAAAAATGAAAAAGATGAGTATTATGAATTAGTTAAATCATTAAATCTTGGACTTGAAAACCGTTTAACTACAAAAGTAGGTTTATTATCTGGTGGACAACGTCAAGCTGTTACACTATTAATGGCAACACTACAAAAACCAAAACTACTTTTATTAGATGAACATACAGCAGCTCTAGACCCTGCAACAAGTGCTAAAGTTTTAAGTTTAACTGAAAAAATTGTGAATGAACAAAATTTAACTGCTATGATGGTTACTCACAATATGAAAGATGCTATTGATATTGGTAATAGATTAATTATGATGTATGATGGTCATATTATTTATGATGTCAAAGGTGAGGAAAAACGTAATCTTAAAGTTTCTGACTTATTAAAGAAATTTGAAGAAGCAAGTGGTGAAGAATTTGTTAATGATAGAATGTTATTAGGCTAGATATCTAGCCTATTTTTTTATGTAAAAAAGTTTATCATTTTCTAATACACAATAGAAAATATCCTGATAATGAGTAATATCTTCTTTTTTTAATTGTTTAAGTAACCATTTACGGTCCTTTTTCATTATTTTTAATGCCTCATCATTAATCTCCCCATCATTAATCAAAGATGCAGGTAAAATAACTTCATTCTCTTCCTTTTCAATTACAGAAAGATTACCATCAGTTTCTAATACTGCAAATTCTACTTCTGATAAAGAACCTATCCCTTGCTCTCTTAAATGATGGCATAAATCATCAATAGAATAATTGAGTGCAGTCATCTTCTCTTGGTTTAATTTTCCTTGGTATACAATATATGATGGATTTCCTTCAAGAAGTTTTTTTATTGGTTTATATCTTAATGTTAAATAAGAACATATCTTATCTAATACAACAATAACAAAAACTGATAAAGCCCCTTGAAAAAAATCAACTTCTTCATTTCCAATAGAAATAGTCATTAATTCACTTATCAATAAAAATACAATAAAATCAAATATAGTTAATTGACTCATCTCTTTTTTACCTAAAAATCTTAAAGCAGTTACTAAATAGAAATAAACAACAATACTTTCAATAAATATTTCTACATATTTCATAAAATCAGCCTTTCCACATATAATGTACAAGGAGGAAACTATGAAAAAAACAATACGTACTTATATTCATACAATATTATTCTTTTTAATTCCCTTTGTGCTTATTTCACTTATTCTTGCCATTTTATCTTATTTCATGCAATTAAATGCACTAACCACAAACATTGTTATACAAGTGATATCTTATAGTTTATTAGTGATATCAGCACTTTATTTTACATCACAAATAGAACAAAAAAGATTAACTCATTGTTTTTATTTTAGTTTTATGTATTTTCTAGTAAGTCTTTTTATTCATTTGGGAAATCTTAATTATTTTCATTTATTATTAAAATCTCTTATATTTATAATGATAGGAATTTATAAAGAAATAAGAGATAAAAAATTAGAAAATTGACTTCATAAGAAGTCTTTTTTTATAAATAACTTATCATAAAGTGTATCACCATGAAAAATCTCATAAAAATGGCTATGAATTACTATTAACTTATTATAAATGAATATTGTTGTATCTTTAATTTTAATAAAAGGAGAGTATATATAATAAATTACAAAAGCTTTACATCATACACTAAATACCTTTTTCAAGATAAATGAATAAAAAGAGACAATATAACAAATTCATGTTTTATTGCCTCTTTAGTTTTTATAACAAAATTATTAATAATCAGAATAAACTAATTTTAGAATTTTATTTATACAATAGTTATGTATACTTTTAAATTATTATATATCTTTCATCAAAATAATTTAAACAGACTATTGATAAT
Source organism: uncultured Erysipelotrichaceae bacterium (assembly GCA_910588075.1). GTDB lineage: Bacteria > Bacillota_I > Bacilli_A > Erysipelotrichales > Coprobacillaceae > MGBC163490. The sequence continues at coordinate 15,820 of CAJUOS010000048.1, forward strand.
TAATGATAGAAGTATCAAATAATTATGAGTTTGTTCATTATCAAATCTAAATATAATGACATTTGATACCAGAAGTATAAAACTATACAACATAAAATGATATGAGAGATGATGATAGAAAAACATCTGTAATAATCCTTGCATAATAGTTATTATAAAATAACATATTAATATATTTTTAATGCTATATATATAATACTCTTTCTTCCAAAGTCTTATCATAATCTGATTTTTTACTTGATAAATATATAAACAAGACTGTAAAATATACAATATATCCATTAGTGTAATACCCAATCCTATAACAAAATGAAAGAAAACTGAGTCAATATCATAAACGGATACTAAATATATGCTCTCATCAGCTAAAATATATATAAGATAGATTCTCAATAAAGATGATATAATAAGATATCTATATTTTTTTAAATATTGATCCATTTTTTATTTCATACTCTTTTTGGAAATGAATTCCTTCTAATTTTTCATGTGTACATATAATTATTGTTTTGTTCTCTGAATGCAGTTGACTAATCATATTATAAAATTGATTTACACTTTTTTCATCCATTCCTCTAGTTGGTTCATCTAAATAGATAATTTTTTGATCTTCCATAATTGCTTGAATAAAACCAACCTTTTGTCTCATACCTACACTATATTTTTTCATCACAGTCTTGTTATATAAATCAAGATCAAATTGTTGACATAACGATTTTACTCTCTCTTCATTAAATTTATTCTTTAAGTTGTAAAGAAATCTTAAATTATATAAAATCGTATCATTTTCTATAAAAGTAGGATTTTCAATTATTGCCCCTATCTCATTTTGATACTTTTCATAAGTAATAACACCAAAATCTGGTTTAATTAATCCACACATGATTTTTAATAATGTAGATTTACCACATCCATTTGAACCAGTTATACGAATCAAATCGCCTTCTTCAATTATCATTGAAATATCATCTAATATAGGATACCCTGAATTAAATGATTTCTTTATATTTTTTAGCTCTATCATTTTATTTAGCTCCTTAACAATATATTAAACTCATTACATTTAATTGTAATAGAATATTAACTAAAAACGGTAAACTTAATAGTACAATTGATATAATTTTATTTTCTATAAATACAGACAAAATCATGCAAACTTCCATAGCAAAAAAAATACAGCCCCACATTAATAAATATATAAAATATAATTGAGTATTTAAAAAATAGTTACCATATAGAATGAAGGGTATAATAT
>CAJUOS010000049.1 GCA_910588075.1 uncultured Erysipelotrichaceae bacterium
ATAGAGAAAAGAAAACTGAAGAATTATTTTAATCCTCCAGTTATATTATAGAGCCAAGAATACTAATAAAGTTAGTGTTCTTTTTTTATGAAAAAATAAGGTAAATTTAAGAAAAAGTATTGCATTTTTGCTGGAAGTATGTATAATAATAAATCGACGCAATATGTGTTACTATGCGTGGAAGGATTGACATCCAATTGACCACAGCACGGACAAATTTAATGAGGAGGTGTGTCGCGTGAGTAAGAAAGTCGTAAGAGTTATGAAAATTCAATTCCCAGCTGGTGGGGCTAAACCAGGTCCTGCTTTAGCAGGTGCAGGTATTCAAATGCCTAAATTCTGTACTGCTTTCAATGATCAAACTAGAGAACGTATGGGGGAAACTGTACCAGTTGTTTTAACAGTTTATGAAGACAAGAGTTTTGACTTCGTATTAAAAACTGCTCCTACTGCCGAAATGATCAAAAAAGCATGTGGAATTAAAAAGGCTGCAGCTGATTCAAAACAAACAGTTGCTACATTATCAGCAGATAAATTAAAAGAAATTGCTGAATATAAAATGCCAGATTTGAATGCTAATGATATTGAAGGTGCAATGAAAATTGTTGCAGGTACTGCTAAAAACATGGGTGTAAAAGTTGAAGGCTTAGATGCCTAATTTGATGAAGAGGAGAAAAGAAAATGGCTAAAAAAGGTAAAAAATATCAAGAAGCCGCTGCTCTTATTGAAAAAGGTAAAGCTTACCCAATTGATGAAGCAGTTGCTTTAGTAAAGAAAACAAGTAGTGTCAAATTTGATGCAAGTGTTGATGTTGCATTTAAGTTAGGTCTAGATACTAGACATGCTGATCAACAATTACGTGGAGCTATTGTATTACCACATGGAACAGGTAAAACTAAAAAGGTTTTAGTTGTTACTCAAGGAGCTAAAGTTGAAGAAGCTAAGGCTGCTGGAGCTGATGTAGTTGGTGGAAAAGAAATCTTAGAAGACATTAAAAAAGGATGGTTAGATTTCGAAGTTATGATTGCTACACCAGATATGATGGCTGAATTAGGGAAGTTAGGACGTATTTTAGGACCTAAAGGTTTAATGCCTAACCCTAAAACTGGAACAGTTACTATGGATGTTGCTAAAGCTGTTCAAGAAACAAAAGCTGGAAAAGTAACTTATAGAACTGATAAAGATGGTAATGTTCATTTACCAATTGGTAGAGTTTCATTTACAGATGAACAATTAATTGAAAACTTTAAAACAATTAATGATTTATTAGTAAAATCAAAACCTTCATCTGCAAAAGGAACTTATATGAAAAACGTTGTGATCTCTACTACTATGGGACCAAGCATAAAAGTACAAGCTTCAATGTAATTGAAGTGATAAAAAGTCGCAATCAATATACCGTAGACAGCAACGGGAAATAACCTTAATAATGTTGCCGAGGTGATATTGTCAAATATATAATTGACAACTCCCTCGTATATGTGTGGGAGTTTTTAAACGGATATATTGTTGCATATAAAATTTAATAGGAGGTGTAACGATGTCTAAAGAAATTATTGAAGCTAAAAAGCAAGTGGTTGCTGAAATTGCTCAACAATTAAAAGATTCTCAATCTACTGTTATTGTTGAATATCGTGGTTTAACAGTTGCTGAAATGACTGAATTACGTAGAACTTTAAGAGCAGAAAATGTAGAATTCAAAGTTTATAAAAATAAACTTGTACAAAGAGCTGTTGAACAAGAAGGTATGACTGAATTAAGTGAATATTTAGTTGGACCAAATGCAGTTGCTTTTGGACATGAAGATGCAGTTGCTCCTGCTAGATTATTAGCAGGCTTTGCAAAAGAACATGATGCTTTAGTTGTTAAAGCTGGTTATGTTGAAGGTAAATTCTTACCTCAAGAAGAAATGATGGCAGTAGCTAAATTACCTAACCGTGAAGGTATGTACTCTATGTTACTTGCTATGATGAAAGAACCTGTTGCTAAGGTTGCAAGAGTTATTCAAGCTGTTGCTGATGCAAAAGGCGGAGAAGCAGCACCTGCTGCTGAATAGTTAATGAAATTTATTAAATGGAGGAAATAAAAATGGCAAAATTAACACATGAAGATATCTTAGCTTATTTAGAAGAAGCTACAATTTTAGAATTAAATGATTTAGTAAAAGCAATTGAAGAAAAATTTGATGTAACTGCTGCTGCACCTGTAGCTGTAGCTGCTGCTGCAGATGCTGCAGAAGCTGGACCAGCTGCTAATGTAACAGTAACTTTAACTGATGTTGGAGCAACTAAAGTTGCAGTTATCAAAGCAGTAAGAGAAATTACTGGTTTAGGATTAGTAGATGCTAAAGGTTTAGTTGACAAAGTACCTTCTGAAATCAAGAAAGATATTCCTGCTGAAGAAGGAGCTAAGATTAAAGAACAATTAGAAGCTGCTGGAGCTACTGTAGAAGTTAAATAATTGTTTCATAAAAGTCCTTTTTAAAGAGGACTTTTTTTGTTTACTTTCAAAATAACTTATGACATAATATTGACATTGAAAGGAAAGAAAGAGATCGATGACACATTATTATACAAACAATATGGAATTAAAATCTGATGAAACTCGTATTTATTTTCAATATAAAAATCATAATATTATTTTGGCAAGTGATTATGGTGTGTTTTCAAAAGAAAAAGTTGATTATGGAACAAGAGTTTTACTAGATGCAATAGATATAAAAGAGAATATAGGAAAAATATTAGATGTGGGATGTGGTTATGGAACAATTGGTGTTTCGTTAAAAAAACAATATCCTCATTTAAGTGTTGAAATGATTGATGTTAATGAGAGAGCGGTTTATCTTGCTAATCAATCTATTAAATATAATGATTTGAAGAATATTATAGCTTATAAAAGTTATGCTTATGAAAATGTAGAAGGTTGTTTTGACATTATTCTATCTAATCCGCCAATTAGAGCTGGAAAAAAAGTGGTTTTTGAAATTTTAGAAGGTGCTTATAATCATTTGAATAAAAATGGTGAAATGATTGTTGTTATTCAGAAAAAACAGGGAGCGCCTTCAGCTAAAAAGAAATTAGAAGATATTTTTGGTAACTGTGAAATAATCAAAAGAGATAAGGGATATTTTATTTTAAAGTCTGTAAAAGAATAAAAAAATCTTCTTTTAAAATTTTAATTTTTTATGTTGACTAAAGAAAGACACTATGCTAGTATAATAAAATGCCTACTCATATATAAAAGCAGTGTTTTTTTCACTGTGTTTAAAGATGGAGATAGAGATAATCAATAAGGAGTGAAGCGGACTTGGAAAAGAATGTAACTCGAGCAAAAAGTCGTATTAATCGTCGTAATTATTCAAGAATTAGTGGCTCTTTAGAGTTGCCTAATTTGGTTGAAATTCAAACAGATTCTTATGAATGGTTTAAAAATGAAGGGATAAAAGAAGTATTTAATGATGTTTATCCAATTAGTAATTTTAATGAAACATTGACATTAGAATTTGTTGATTGCCGTTTTGATGAATCGAAGTACTCAGTAGATGAAGCGAAGGATAGAGATGCTAACTATTCTGCGCCAATTCGTGCTACTCTTCGTTTAATCAATAATGGAACAGGAGAAATTAAAGAAAATGAAGTATTTATGGGTGATTTTCCGCTCATGACAGACTCTGGAACTTTTATTATTAATGGGGCTGAACGTGTTATTGTATCACAATTAGTACGTTCTCCAGGAGCATACTTTGCTGATGCAATGGATAAAAGTGGAAAGACTGTTTTTACTGGAAGTGTTATACCTTCTAGAGGAACTTGGTTAGAATTTGAAAACGATGCAAAAGATATTTTGAATGTACGTATTGATCGTACTCGTAAAATTCCTGGTACAATTCTTTTGCGTGCTTTAGGTTTAAGCAGTGATGAAGATATTATTAATGTATTAGGGGATCATGAGTTTATAAGAAATACTTTAGCAAAAGATCCTACTCATAATACAAATGAAGCTTTGATTGAGATTTATAATAAGTTAAGACCTGGAGAACCTGCAACATTAGATGGTGCTAATAACTTATTGTATGCTAAATTTTTTGATCCTAAGAGATATGATCTTGCTAAGGCAGGACGTTTTAAACTTGGGAAAAAATTAAGTTTATTAGATAGAATTACAAATCGTGTCTTAGCTCAAGATATTATAGATGTTGATGGTCATGTTGTTATGAGTGAAGGGACTTTATTGACAAAGGATAAAGTTGATGAATTAAAGCCTATTTTTGAAGCTGGTGCTCATACAACTGAAGTAGAAACAAATGAATTTATGCATTCTAATGGTGTTATTCAGGCTATTGATGTTTATGTTGATGAGTCTAATTCTAAAAAAATGAGAGTTGTGGGAACTGATTTATCATTAGATTGTAAATATGTTACGATTTCTGATATGTTAGCTGCTTATTCATATATGTTAAATTTAGTAGATATTTTTGATTCATTAGATTTAGCTTCTGATGATAGAGTTAATTTAATGAGTAGAATTGGTTTATTAGATGATATTGATCATTTAGGAAATAGACGTGTGCGTTCTGTTGGTGAATTAATTCAAAATCAATTTAGAATTGGTTTATCAAGAATGGAAAGAGTTGTTAAAGAAAGAATGTCATTATCTGAAGTAGATAGTGTTACGCCTCAATCTTTAACAAATATTCGTCCTTTAACTGCTGCGATGAAAGAATTTTTCTCATCTTCACAGCTATCACAATTTATGGATCAAATTAATCCTCTTGCTGAGTTGACAAATAAACGTCGTTTATCAGCATTAGGTCCAGGTGGTTTATCTAGAGATAGAGCAGGATATGAAGTACGTGATGTCCATCCATCTCATTATGGTCGTATTTGTCCAATTGAAACACCTGAAGGTCCAAATATCGGGTTGATTTCTACACTTGCTTCATATGCTAAAATTAATAGATATGGTTTTATTGAAACTCCATATCGTAAAGTTAATAATAGTATTATAGATGAAAGTGATGTTCGTTATTTAACTGCTGATGAAGAAAAAAATTATATTATTGCTCAAGCAAAAGTACAACTTGATGAAAATGGTAGAATTTTAGATGAACAAGTTATTGCTCGTCATTTTGGTGAAAATATAATGGCTAAACCTGAAGAAGTTGATTTTATAGATATTTCACCAAAACAAATTGTTTCTGTTGCAACTTCATGTATTCCATTCTTGGAAAACGATGATGCCACTCGTGCCTTGATGGGGGCAAACATGCAACGTCAAGCTGTGCCACTATTAAATCCGCATACACCATTAGTAGGAACTGGTATGGAATATCAAGCAGCAAGAGATTCAGGTGCTGCAATTGTTGCTAAAGAAGATGGTGTTGTTACTTATGTTGATGCAAGAAAAATTGTTGTTGAAGATAATACTGGATCTCATAATTATCGTTTAACTAAGTTTGCAATTTCTAATGCTGGAACATGTATTAACCATAAACCAATTGTTAAAGTTGGAGATAAAGTTGTTAAAGGTGAAGTTTTGGCTGATGGACCTTCTATGGAACAAGGGGAACTTGCATTAGGTCAAAACGTATTAGTTGGATTCATGACATGGAATGGTTACAATTATGAAGATGCTGTTATCATGTCTGAAAGATTAGTAAAAGAAGATGTTTATACATCTATTCATATTGAAGAATATAGTATTGAATGTCGTGATACAAAATTAGGTCCTGAAGAAATTACAAGAGATATCCCTAATGTTGGAGAAGATGCTCGTAAAAATCTTAATAGTGAAGGTATTATTATGATTGGGGCTGAGGTAAAAGAAGGAGATATCTTAGTTGGAAAAGTAACACCTAAAGGACAAGCTGAATTATCAGCAGAAGAAAAATTATTATTAGCTATTTTTGGTGAAAAATCAAGAGAAGTTAAGGATAATTCATTACGTGTACCTCATGGAGGGGCTGGTATTGTTCATGATATTAAAGTTTTCTCAAGAAAAAATGGTGATGAATTACAACCTGGTGTTAATAAAGTTATCAAAGTTTATATTGTTCAAAAACGTAAAATCTCTGAAGGAGATAAAATGGCAGGACGTCATGGTAATAAAGGGGTTATTTCTAAAATTTTACCAATTGAAGATATGCCTCATTTAGAAGATGGAACTGTCTTAGATATTATGTTAAATCCATTAGGGGTTCCTTCTCGTATGAACATTGGACAAGTTCTTGAGTTGCATTTAGGTTATGCAGCAAGAGAATTAGGAATGTATTTTGCTACACCTGCATTTGATGGAATCAATTCAAAAGATCTTGAAAATATAATGAAACAAGCAAATATGAGTGTTGATGGAAAACAACCAGTTATTTCTGGACGTACTGGTGAATATTTTGACTCAAATGTTTCTGTAGGTGTTATGTATATGATTAAATTAGCTCACATGGTTGATGATAAGCTACATGCAAGATCAGTAGGACCTTATTCAGTAGTTACACAACAACCTTTAGGAGGTAAAGCACAAAACGGTGGTCAAAGATTTGGAGAAATGGAAGTTTGGGCACTTGAAGCTTATGGTGCTGCCTATACTTTAAGAGAGATCTTAACTGTTAAATCAGATGATGTTGTTGGACGTGTGAAAACATATGAAGCTATTGTTAAAGGACAAAAATTACCAGAGCCTGGATTACCTGAATCATTTAGAGTATTAAATAAAGAATTACAAGCACTTGCATTGGATATTCGTATGTTAAATGATGAAGGTGATGAAGTTGGTGAAAGAAAAATTGAAGATGAAGAAAGACGTTTCCCAATTTCAATGGATACAGATACAAAACCAACTGAAACAACTCAAGAGGTTGTTAAAGAAGAAGTAGAAGGAAAATTTGATCAAGATGAAGAATCTTTTGATGATTTAGATTCTATTATTGGTGATATTTTCTCAGATTACGAAGAAGAAAGTAACGAAGAATAGGAGGGACAATGAATGGCAGATGTAAATAATTTTTCAGCAATTCAAATTGGATTAGCTTCTCCAGAAAAAATTCGTGAATGGTCTTATGGTGAAGTCAAAAGACCTGAAACAATTAATTATCGTTCTCAAAAACCAGAAAAAGATGGTTTGTTTTGTGAAAAAATCTTTGGACCATCAAAAGATTGGGAATGTAGTTGTGGAAAATATAAGAAAGTAAGATATAAAGGTGTTGTTTGTGATCGTTGTGGAGTAGAAGTTACTAAGTCCTCAGTGCGTCGTGAACGTATGGGACATATCGAATTAGCAACTCCAGTAGCACATATTTGGTATTTAAAAGGTATTCCTTCAAGAATGGGACTTATTCTTGATATGTCTCCAAAACAATTGGAAGAAATTATATATTTTGTATCTTATGTTGTTACTGATAAAGGGAATACACCTTTAGAGTATAAACAAGTTTTATCTGAAAGAGATTATCGTAATTGTTATGATAAGTTTGGAAATCAATTTGAAGCCAAAACTGGTGCAGAAGCAATTAAAATATTACTTCAAAAAGTTGATTTAGATGAAGAATTTGAAATGGTAACAAAAGAATTAAAAGAAGCTCAAGGACAAAGACGTTCTAAGTTGATTAAAAGATTAGAAGCTATTGAAGCTTTTAGATCATCACAAAATCAACCTGAGTGGATGATTCTTGATGCATTGCCAGTTATACCACCTGATTTAAGACCAATGTTACAATTGGATGGTGGACGTTTTGCAACAAGTGATTTAAATGATTTATATAGACGTGTTATTACACGTAATAATCGTTTAAAGAAATTATTGGAATTAGGAACACCATCAATTATTGTTCAAAATGAAAAACGTATGTTACAAGAAGCAGTAGATGCTTTAATAGATAATGGTCGTCGTTCTAAACCTATTACTGGAGCTGGTGGTAGACCTTTAAAATCATTAAGTCATACATTAAAAGGAAAACAAGGACGTTTCCGTCAGAACTTACTTGGAAAACGTGTAGATTATTCTGGACGTTCAGTTATTGCAGTAGGACCTGATTTGAAGATGTATCAATGTGGTATTCCACGTGAAATGGCATTGAATTTATTTAAACCATTTGTTATTAGTGGATTAGTAAGAGAACAAATTGCAACAAATATTAAAGCTGCAGAAAGATTAATTGATAAAATGGATGATAACATTTGGCCTATTGTAGAAGATGTTATCAAACAACATCCAGTCTTATTGAATCGTGCTCCTACACTTCATAGATTAGGTATTCAAGCATTTGAACCTAAATTAGTAGAAGGACGTGCTATTCGTTTGCACCCATTGGTTTGTCCTGCATTTAATGCTGACTTTGATGGAGACCAAATGGCTGTACATGTTCCTTTAGGAGAAGAAGCTATTCAAGAAGCAAGACAATTAATGCTTGGTTCAAGAAATATCTTAGGACCAAAGGATGGAAAACCAATCGTAACTCCATCACAAGATATGGTGTTAGGTAACTATTATTTAACACTTGAAGATGCAGGTAAGATTGGCGAAGGAACTGTATTTGCTGATGTTAATGAAGTTTTAATGGCATATGATGCAAAAACTGTTCATTTACACACAAGGGTAGCTATTAGAGGTAAATCTTTAAATAACAAAACATTTACTGAAGAACAAAATAATAGTTATTTGATTACAAGTGTTGGTAAAATTATATTCAATCAAATTTTTGATGGTAATTTCCCATTTATTAATGATTCTAGTAAAGAAAATTTAGTAGCAACACCTCAAAAATATTTTGTTCCATTAGGAACTGATATTAAGGCACATATTGCTGCTCAACCTATTATCAAACCATTAGGAAAGAAAGCTTTAGGAAACATTATTAATGAAGTCTTTACTCCTGATGAAACAACAGATACAACTGCTATGTTAGACAGATTAAAAGATCAAGGGTTCTATTACTCAACAATTGCAGGAATTACAGTATCTGTATATGATATTCAAGTTCCACAAAGTAAATATGTGTTATTTGATCAAGCTGATGAAAAACTTGAAGTCATTAAGAAATTATATCGTAAAGGTAAAATTACTGATGAAGAAAGACATAACATTGTTATTAAATTGTGGGAAAGTGTTAAAGATGAAGTACAAGGTGTCGTTAAGGAAGAATTTGAAGCTGATGCAAGAAATCCAATCTTCATTATGTCAGATTCAGGAGCACGTGGTAATATTTCTAACTTTACACAGTTAGTTGGTATGCGTGGATTGATGTCAAATCCAAAAGGTGAAACAATCGAACTTCCAATCAAATCTTCATTTAGAGAAGGTTTAACAGCATCTGAATTCTTTATTTCTACACATGGTGCTCGTAAAGGATCTACAGATACAGCCTTAAAAACAGCTGACTCTGGATATTTAACAAGACGTTTGGTTGATGTTGCACAAGAAGTTATTATTACTGAAGATGATTGTGGAACAGACAAAGGGTTCAAAGTTACTGAATTATATAACACTTCTGATAATTCTGTAATTGTACCTTTATATGATAGATTAGTTGGACGTCATACATTAAAAGATATTGTTCATCCTGAAACTGGTGAAGTTATTGTTAAAGCTGGTGAAATGATGAGTGAATCAGTAGCTAAAGCTGTTACTGATGCAGGTATTAAAGAAGTAGAAATTCGTTCAGTCTTTGGTTGTAGAGCTAAAGGTGGAATTTGTAGAAAATGTTATGGTCGTAATCTAGCAACTGGTGAACAAGTTCTTATTGGTGAAACAATTGGAATTATGGCTGCTCAGTCAATTGGAGAACCAGGTACTCAGTTAACAATGCGTACATTCCACATGGGTGGAGTTGCTGGTGGTGCAGATATCACTCAAGGGTTACCTCGTATTCAAGAATTATTTGAAGCTAGAAATCCAAAAGCAAAATCTATTATTTCTGAAATTGAAGGAACTGTTTCTAATATTATTGATAATAATGGACGTGCAGAAGTCGTTGTTACTAATGAGTTAGAATCAAAGAGTTATTTAGCTCCATATGGTGCTAAATTAAGAGTCTCTGTTGGAGATGAAATTGAAATTGGTTCTAAAATTACAGAAGGTTCAATAGATCCTAAGGAATTATTATCTGTTGCAGATGTTGAAGCAGTAGAAAATTACATTCTTAAAGAAGTTCAAAAAGTATATCGTTTACAAGGTATTGAAATTTCTGATAAGCATATCGAAGTCATTGTTCATCAAATGCTTAAAAAGATGAGAATTGTTGAAGGTGGAGATACAGGTGCTTTACCAGGAACACATGTTAATGTAGAACGTTTTACTGAACTAAATAGAGATGCTTTAAGAGAAGGAAAACATCCTGCAGTAGGTAGACCAATCTTATTGGGGATTACAAAAGCTTCACTTGAAACTGAATCATTCTTATCTGCAGCATCATTCCAAGAAACAACAAAAATATTAACTGATGCTGCTATTAAAGGAAAAGTTGATCATTTAAGTGGTTTAAAAGAAAATGTTATTATTGGTAAATTATTACCTGCTGGTACAGGATTAAGAGGTCCATTAAAATCAGCTGAAACAATTGCTTTTGAACAAGAAGAAGAAAGAAAAATGAGAGAACTTGAGGAAGTTGCAGCTTTAGAAGCAGAAACTTTATCTGAACATTTATTAAATGAAGAAACAGATGAAGAATTTCACAACATTGAAGAATTATAATTTGATATTCAAAACCTATAAATAATAGAATTGTTATTTATAGGTTTTTCTTTAAAAAATATTAAAAAGAAATTATAAGAGACTTTTCTATAAAAAAATGAAAAAAATATTGACTTTAAAATAAGATTCGCTTATAATCATCTACGGTACTCATTTATGAGTGCATTTATTCTAACAAAAAATGAAACACCCGGAATTGTGTGTTACTCAAAGAAAGGAGAAAAAACATGCCTACAATTAATCAATTAGTCAGAAAAGGACGTAGTGAAAAAACAAGTAAATCAAAATCACCAGCGTTAAATAGAGGATATAACTCATTATTAAAAAAACCAACTAATATTAGTTCACCTCAAAAACGTGGTGTTTGTACACGTGTTGCTACTATGACACCTAAGAAACCTAACTCGGCTTTAAGAAAATATGCCCGTGTTCGTTTATCAAATGGTATGGAAGTTACAGCATATATCCCAGGAATTGGACATAACTTACAAGAACATAGTGTTGTTTTAATTCGTGGTGGTCGTGTTAAAGACTTACCAGGGGTTCGTTATCATATTATTCGTGGTACTATGGACTGCGCTGGTGTTAAAGATCGTATGCAAGGTCGCTCTCGTTATGGAGCAAAAAGACCAAAAAAATAGAAGATAGGAGGAATTACTGATGTCAAGAAGAGGACGTGTAGCAAAAAGAGATGTATTACCTGATCCAATTTATAATTCTAAGGTAGTTACAAAATTAATAAATAACATCATGCTTGATGGAAAAAAAGGTGTTGCACAAAACATCTTATATGAGGCATTTCAAAAAGTTGAAGCAAAAACTGGAAATCCAGCAATGGAAGTATTTGACCAAGCAATTAACAATATAATGCCTGTACTTGAATTAAAAGTAAGACGTATTGGAGGAGCTAACTATCAAGTACCTGTTGAAGTATCTCCAGAAAGAAGAATGACATTAGGTTTAAGATGGTTAGTTAATTATTCTCGTTTAAGAAATGAGAAAAATATGGTTGATCGTCTTGCTAATGAAATTATTGATGCATCTAATGGGACTGGGGCTTCTGTTAAAAAGAAAGAAGATACTCACAAAATGGCTGAAGCTAATAAAGCATTCGCACATTTCCGTTGGTAATATAAGAAAAGTATTATTTGAAAGGAGAAAAATATGGCTCGTGAATTTTCGTTAGAAAAAACTCGTAATATTGGAATTATGGCTCATATTGATGCTGGTAAAACAACAACAACTGAACGTGTTCTATATTACACAGGTAAAATTCATAAAATTGGTGAAACACATGATGGTGCTTCACAAATGGACTGGATGGAGCAAGAACAAGAACGTGGTATTACAATTACATCAGCAGCAACAACTGCACAATGGAATGGACACCGTGTTAATATTATTGATACTCCAGGCCATGTAGACTTCACTGTTGAGGTAGAACGTTCTTTACGTGTACTTGATGGTGCTGTTACTGTATTGGATTCTAAAGCTGGTGTAGAACCTCAAACTGAAACAGTTTGGCGTCAAGCAACAACTTATGGAGTACCTAGAATTGTTTTCTGTAATAAGATGGATGCAACTGGAGCTGATTTTATTATGTCAGTTGAATCTATTGGAAAAAGATTAGATGCTAACGCTGTTGCTATTCAATTACCAATTGGTGCAGAAGATACATTTGAAGGTTTAATTGATTTAATTACAATGAAAGCTGTTCATTTTGAAGGTGTTAAAGGAGAAAACGTTGTATATTCTGAAATCCCTGAAAATATGAAAGCACAAGCAGAAGAATATCGTGAAAAGATGATTGAAGCTGCTGTTTCATTTGATGATGATTTAATGATGAAATATCTTGAAGGAGAAGAACTTACTGAAGGAGAAATTAAAGCTGCTATCCGTAAAGGAACTTTAGCTGTTGAATTATTCCCAGTATTATGTGGTTCTGCATATAAAGACAAAGGTGTTCAACCTATGTTAGATGCAGTTATCGATTTCTTACCTGCTCCTACTGATGTTCCATCAATTAAAGGTGAAGATGAAAATGGAAATGAAATTGAAAGACATGCAAGTGATGAAGAACCTTTCTCAGCATTAGCTTTCAAAATCATGGCAGATCCATTTGTTGGAAAATTGACTTTCTTCCGTGTTTATTCAGGAACTATTACTTCTGGTTCTTATGTATTAAACTCTACAAAAGATAAGAAGGAACGTTTAGGGCGTATTTTACAAATGCATGCTAATACACGTAAAGAAATTGATCAAGTATATGCAGGAGATATTGCTGCTGCTGTTGGGTTTAAAAACACAACAACTGGGGATAGTATTTGTGATGAAAAGAATTTTATCATCCTTGAAAAAATGGAATTCCCAGAACCAGTTATTGAGTTAGCAATTGAACCAAAAACAAAACAAGATCAAGATAAGTTGGGTAATGGTTTAGCTAGATTAGCTGAAGAAGATCCAACATTCAGAGTAACTACAAATCCTGAAACTGGTGATACAATTATTGCTGGTGTAGGTGAATTACACTTAGATGTTATTGTTGATCGTCTAAGAAGAGAATTTAAAGTAGAAGCAAACGTTGGAGCTCCACAAGTTGCATATAGAGAAACAATTAAATCTAGTGCTGATTGTGAAGGTAAGTTTGTAAGACAATCTGGTGGACGTGGACAATATGGACATGTATGGATTAAATTTGAACCAAACGAAGGAAAAGGATTTGAATTCGTTGATGCTGTTGTTGGTGGGACAGTTCCAAGAGAATATATTGGTTCTGTAAAAGCTGGACTTGAAGATGCTTTACAAAATGGTATGATTGCTGGATATCCAGTATTAGATGTTAAAGCTACATTATTTGATGGTTCTTACCATGATGTCGATTCATCAGAAATGGCATATAAAGTCGCAGCTAGTTTGGCTCTTAAAGAAGCTGGAAGAAAATGTGATCCTGTTATCCTTGAACCAATCATGGCTGTAGAAGTTGTAGCACCTGCTGAATATTTAGGAAGTGTTATGGGAGATATTTCTTCTAGACGTGGTATGATTGATGGACAAGAAGAAAGAGGAAATGCTATTTTAGTACAAGCAAGTGTACCTTTATCTGAAATGTTTGGATATGTTACAGATTTAAGATCATTTACTCAAGGACGTGGAAACTATACAATGCAATTTAATCGCTATGAACCAGTTCCTAAGTCTATTAGAGAAGAAATTATTAAGAAAAATAGTTCAAATAATTAATTCTATTGAAAGTTATTGCTTTTTTGTGATAAATCATTTAGAATGTATATGAAAAATTAAAGAAATTTATATAGGAGGAAGCTTATAATGGCTAAAGAAAAATTTGACCGCTCTAAAGCGCATGTAAATATTGGAACAATTGGTCACGTTGACCATGGTAAAACAACATTAACTGCAGCAATCACTACTGTTCTTTCTCAAAAAGGACAAGCTGCTGCTATGGATTATGCTGCAATCGATGCTGCTCCAGAAGAAAAAGAACGTGGAATTACTATCAACACTGCACACGTAGAATATCAAACTGATACTCGTCACTATGCACACGTTGACTGTCCAGGTCATGCTGACTACATCAAAAACATGATCACTGGTGCTGCACAAATGGATGGTGCTATCTTAGTAGTTGCTGCTACTGATGGACCAATGCCACAAACAAGAGAACATATCTTATTATCTCGTCAAGTAGGTGTACCATACATTATCGTATTCTTAAATAAATGTGATATGGTTGATGATGATGAATTATTAGATTTAGTTGAAATGGAAGTTAGAGAATTATTAGATGAATATGAATTCCCAGGAGATGATACTCCAATCATCCGTGGATCTGCTTTAAAAGCATTAGAAGGTGATCCAAAATGGACTCCAGCTATTGATGAATTAATGGAAGCTGTAGATTCATATATTCCAACTCCAACTCGTGATACTGATAAACCATTCTTAATGCCAGTTGAAGATGTATTCACTATCACTGGACGTGGAACAGTTGCTACTGGACGTGTTGAAAGAGGACAATTAAAATTAAATGATCCAATTGAAATCGTTGGTATTCATGAAACACAAAATACAGTTGCTACTGGTATCGAAATGTTCCGTAAATTATTAGATTACGCTGAATCAGGAGATAACGTAGGTGTATTATTAAGAGGTATCAACCGTGATCAAATTCAACGTGGACAAGTATTATCTAAACCAGGATCAGTACATCCACATAAAAAATTCAAATCACAAGTTTATATCTTATCTAAAGATGAAGGTGGACGTCATACTCCTTTCTTCGCTAACTATAGACCACAATTCTACTTCAGAACTACTGACGTAACTGGTGTAATTGAATTACCTGTAGGTGTAGAAATGGTTATGCCTGGAGATAACGTTGAATTAACTGTAGAATTAATTGCTCCAATCGCAATTGAAAAAGGAACTAAATTCTCAATCCGTGAAGGTGGTAGAACTGTAGGTTCTGGAAATATTTCTGAAATTATTGAATAATAATTGATGATGAAGGTATTCTTTTATGGATACCTTTTTTATTTTTGAATGATTTATGATAAAATATATGAATAAGATAAAGAAAAGAGGTGGACAAATGAAAAAGTTATTTTTCTTTGATATAGATGGAACGTTAATTGAATGTGAAAAAGGAATATATGAAATACCAGAAAATACAAAAAAAGCATTAGATAAATTAAAAAGAAATGGTAATGATGTTTTTTTAGCAACTGGAAGATGTAAAGGCTTTATTCTTGATGAAGTTATGAAATATCCATTTAGTGGCTATGTGACATGTAATGGTGCATACGTTGAATATAATGAGAATGTTATTTATAAAAAAATAGTACCTGTTGAAGCGATAAAGAAAACGCATGAATTATGTGTTCAAAGAAATATGGCATATTATTTTGAAAGTAATGATAAAATATATGTTTTAAATAAAGATAATCCTAGACATATTGAATTTAAAAATAAATGGGGAATGAAAGATGAAATTATTATAGATGAGTATGATATAAATTCAGTAGAAACATATATAGGAATGATTGTTGTTAATTCAGAAGATGATATAGAAATAATGTTAGAAACTCTATCACCATATTTTCATATACAGCGACATCAAGTTGGTTTATCTTTTGATTTAACTTTGAAAGGAGAATCAAAAGCTAAAGGTATTGAAAAGCTTGTTGAAAGTATTCAATTAAATATGAACTCTACAATTGCATTTGGCGATGGTAAAAATGATATAGAAATGTTGAAGGCAGTTGGTTTAGGAATAGCAATGGGAAATGCACATGATGAAACGAAGAATGTTGCTGATTATATTACGGATAAGGTAGATAAAGATGGGATAGTAAAAGCGCTTAAACATTTTTCATTTATTTAGTCTTGATAAATATATTATTTAATCTTAATGGTTGAAATCTTTTTATCAATTTGTTAAAATAAAGATACAGAGAAATTCTGAAATAGCTTATAAAAAGGAGAGTTGAAAAATGGATGAACAAGAACAAATAGTAATTAACCTTATTGTAAATAGTGGAAGTGCTCGTAGTTCTGCTATTGAAGCCATTCAATATGCAAAAGCAGGTGACTTAGATAAGGCTGAAGAATCTTTACAAAATGCTAAAGAAACTGTTAATGATGCACATCATGCACAAACTGAATTAATTCAAGCAGAAATTAGAGGAGAAAAAGCTCCATTAAATTTATTAATGGTACATGCTCAAGACCACTTAATGACTGCTTTAGTTGTTATTGATTTAGCTCAAGAATTTGTAGATTTATACAAAAAAGTTGGTTAATAGTAAGTAATAAGGATTAAAGAGGTTTTGATTGATGAAACCTCTTTTTTATATGTAAAAAAGAGTTAAAAAAATATTTTAAAAAAATTTCAAAAAGTTGTTGACTTTAATATTGAGTTCGTGTATTATATAGAAGTCGGCGAAAGAGAGAGTCGATAAGGACATTGAAAACTAAACAGAAACACGTCAAAGAAAGAGAAAAGAAAAAGAAG
>CAJUOS010000050.1 GCA_910588075.1 uncultured Erysipelotrichaceae bacterium
TTGGCCAACTTCATCTCCTCGGCCGTCAATCTGCTCCTGCTCATCCCCGAGCTCTTCCGATCTCTTGAATATGTCAATCAAAATTTATCTTATTTTCTTGAATCTAAGCTCATTTTTTATTAAAAGTACCAATATTTTATAAACTATGTTAAACTAGAAACGAGGTGAAGAATAATGAAAATTCTTGGTATTATTGTTGAATATAATCCTTTTCATAATGGACATATCTATCATATTCAAAAAGCGAAGGAAATAACACAATGTGATTATACAATTGCTGTCATGTCTTCTTCTTTCGTTCAAAGAGGAGAACCTGCCATTATTGATAAATGGCAAAGAAGTCAATTAGCAATTGAATATGGAGTAGATTTAGTTATTGAGCTTCCTTTTATTTATTCTTGTCAAAGTGCTGATTATTTTGCAAAAGGAGCCATTGATTTATTACATGCAATTGGTGTAACAGATATTTGTTTTGGGAGTGAAGATGGGAAAATTGACACCTTTATTGAAATTGCTTATGCAATTCAAAAACATTCTTTACAATATAATGATCTTATTAAAAAAGCTATGAAAAATGGTTTACGTTATCCTGATGCTTGTAATCAAGCATTGAAAATTATTTTAAATAAGGAAATTAAAACACCAAATGATTTATTAGGTTTAAGTTATGTTAAAGAAATTATAATGAACCAATACCCTATAACACCACATTGTTTTCAAAGAACCAATAATTATCATGATACAAAACTTCAAAATATTGCAAGTGCTACTGCTATTCGTCAAGCTATTTTTCAGCATCAAGATATTACACATTCACTTCCTCATCATGAATATTATCAAAACGATATTTATCAACTTAATGATTTTTATCCTTATTTACGTTATCAAATTTTAACTTCATCAACAGATACTCTTAGAAATTATCATATGATTGATGAAGGATTAGAAAATGCTTTAAAAAAATATATTGTTGATTCATATGATATGGAAAGTCTTATTCAATGCCTTTTATCAAAACGCTATACTAGACCACGTATCCAACGTATGATTATTCATATTCTTATGAAAAATACAAAGAAAGAAATTCAAGATGCTATGAATATTGACTATTTAAGAATACTTGCTATGAACAACAAAGGTAGAGCATACTTAAACAAGATTAAAAAAGTTTGTTCTTATAAAATTGTTACAAATTATACAAGTTATTCACATCCTGCTCTTGATATAGAATTAAAGGCAACAAAAGTTTTATCTTTAATTTCATCACATCCTCAAAATATTATAAAAAAGGAATACTCAAGTATTCCTTATATTAAAGAAGATTAAGTTTTTCTAATATATCTATTCCCTCTTTAACAGCACCTTCTTCACTTGTGAAATGAAGTTGATAAGTTGCTGCTTTTTTAGCATATTGATCTGCTTGTGATGGTACAAATGAATAAACAAATTTTTCTAACATACTTACATCATTTAATCCATCTCCAAAAACAGCAACTTCATCATATTGATATCCTTTTTCTTTAATCACCTTTTCCAACATACTTCCTTTATTAAAAGCATTTGTTGTAATTTCAATATTATCATCATAAGATGATGATATTTCTAATGAAGGAATATTTAGTTTATCTTTTACACCTTGTATAGAATCAGTATCTAAGTGACGAGCATCGATTTTTAAAACTTGAACTCCTTTTTCTATCATTTCATATGGTGAATGAGCATAGTGAAAATCTCTTAAATATCCCTCTCTTGTTGTAAATGTTTTTTGGGGAAATTCTTCCTTGGAACAACAATGGAAACTTTTAAATAAAAATTTTATATGATAATCCCAAAATTCATCTTGATTAACAAGTGAAAATTTACCTTGATCTGTATGAATAGCTAATAAATACCCATATTGATGAAGAGTTTGAGCAATATTAATGAAAGCTTCATTATTCATAGGATGTATTTCATTAATTGTTCTTTGTTTATTTTTATATTGTGTTCCATTATTTAAAATCAAATCACACTCTAATTGATAAGTATTTAATAAATCAATGACCATATTCATATCTCGCCCTGTTGCTATAATAAAATCAATTCCTCGATTCATATAATACTTTAATTTTTGAAATGTTTCTTTTTCAATTTTATCCTCTTGATTAATTAGTGTTCCATCTAAATCACATACTATACATTTAATCATATTCATCCCCCTACATATTGTTATATTTTATCACATCATTTATTGTTTTTTTAATTTTACAAATTTAGAAAATATATCTTTGAATATTTCTTTTTTTATGATATAAAATTATAGTGCGAGGTGTGAATATGAACGATTTAGAGATTTTAAATTTAATTAATGAAATTGGTTATTTACTATTAAAGCATGGAGCTGAAATTTATCGTGTAGAAGAATCCTTAAAACGTATGTGTGAAGGCTTAGGGTTTCATGATATTGAAATTTTTGCTATTCCATCTTATTTTACATTATCTCTTACATTACATGATGGAAAACCATATCAATCTTCTCGTCGTTCACGTATTAATCGTTTTCATTTAGATCACCTATATGAACTCAATTGTCTTGTTAGAAAAATAAGTAATCAAGAAATAGATGATTTTGAAATACAAAAAGAAATTAAGAAAATAAAATCTCAACCTTTAAATTTTCATCTTATTTTAATTGGCTATATTGTATCTGCTGCAATGTTTTGTATTTTCTTTGGTGGTGGAATTACTGAAATGATAGTATCAAGTGGAATTGGTTTTATTCTTTATTATCTTATTTATATTATGGAAAAACTTAATATCAATAGTATTGTAAGAACTCTTTTGTCTAGTATAGTTCTTTCTACAATTGCGATTCTTTGTCATAAAGTCCATATTATTGCTAATCAACAATCTGTTATTACAGGAACATTAATGCTTTTGGTTCCTGGAATTGCTATTACAAATAGTTTAAGAGATATTATTGGTGGAGATTATGTATCAGGTCTTGCTCGTATGATTGAAGCCATTTTAATTGCTGTAAGTATTGCTATTGGAGTGGGTATTATGATGATGGTCTTAGGAGGTGTTTAAGGTGGATGAATGTATTCAATGTTTAAGTGCATTTGTTGGATGTTTCGGATTTTCATTTATTTTTAGAATACATAAAAATATAAAATTTGCTTTTATAGGTTCTATGGTAGGAACATTAGGATGGATTATCTATCTAATGACAAGCTCTCTCCATAATAAATTTATTCAAACATTTATTGCTATGTTATGTATTTCTCTTCTTTCTGAAATGTTCGCAAGATTATATAAAGCTCCTGCTACTATTTTTGTCATTGTAGGATGTTTTCCTCTTGTTCCTGGTAGTGGTATTTATTATACAATGTTATATGCTGTTCAAGGGCTTAGTGATATGTTTATTCAAAGTTTTTTAGAAACTTTAGGTATTGGTTTCGCTATCGCCTTTGCTATTCTTGTTTCATCAACCATTCTTCAAACCTATAAGCGCATAAAAACAAAAGATTTTGCTTCTATTGAATAAGCAAAACCTTTAACCAATAAAATACAAATGAGGTTAAAATAATTTTAACCTCATTTCTTTTATCCTCTTAAATGTGCATGGTATTCTTTTTCAACAACATGTAAAATATTATCCATAATATCATTAATTGTTTTATCATCAAGTGTTTTTGTAGGATCTTGGAAAGTCAATGCAATGGCCACAGATTTCTTTCCTTCCTCAATATGTTCACCAACATAAATATCAAAAATCTCTATATGAGAAATAAGTCGTTTACTTGTTTTTTGAATAGAACGAACAACATCATTTGTTGGAATATTTTGATCCATAACAAGTGCTATATCTCTTGTTACTGCTGGATATTGTGGAATAGATGTAAACTTTAATGCTTTTGTTCTTAAATTTAATAATACAGATAAATTTAATTCAGCTACATAAGTTTCTTTAACTCCATATTTCTTTGCCATACGTGGATGAATTTCTCCAATAACTCCAATAATTTCTTGTCCCATTTGAATATATCCACTTCTTCCTGGATGGAAATAAGCATTATCTTCTTCAACTCTTACAAAATTATATCTTGATTCTTCAATACATAATTTCTTGAAAATTGTTTCAATAAATCCTTTAACCAAATAGAAATCAGCTTTTTGATGAATTTGTTTCCATGGAACACTTTGATATATTCCTGAACATGCAATACTTAATACTTGAATTTCAGTTTCATCTGAATAAGTATTTGATAATTCATAAATACATACATCTTTATTAGCATGTGAATTATTATAGTTAATAACTTGTAATAATGAAGGAATAACTGATTTTCTTGTTACACTTCTTTCTTCTCCTAATGGTAACATTAATTCAACTTCCTTATTCTTATGGAAGATATTAAAATCATCAACAGTATTTGGAGATGTTAAAGTATAAGTCATTACCTCATGTAATCCTAAATGAGCTAATAAATGTCTTATATATCTTGTTTTATCTTGAACACTTGTCAATGCCCCTTTTGTCATTTCCATAAGTGGTAATGTTGAAGGGATATGATCATACCCATACATTCTTGCCACTTCTTCAATAAGATCAGCAGCCATTGTTATATCATTACGATATGTTGGAACTATTACCTCAAATGTTTCATCATGTAATTCATAACTAAAATGAAGTCTTGTAAAAATATCAGCAATCTTATCAGTTGTAATAGCTGTTCCTAATAACCCATTAACACGAGATGTCTGAAGTGTTATCTTTTTTTGTTCTACATTATAAACAGTTGTTACACTCTTATATATTTCTTTAGCATCTGCTAAATCTTTTAATAAAGCTGCACAACGATTTAAAGTTCTTTCACTATTAGCAGTATCAATAGCCCCTTTAATATAATGTTGAGATGCATCAGTCAATAAATTCATACGACGTGCAGTATTTCGTAATGTTGCTCCATGAAATGTAGCTGCCTCAATAACAATATTTGTTGTATTTTCATCAATTTTTGTATCATTACCACCCATAACACCAGCTACACAACCAACACCATTATCAGTAGAAACAACAATATCCTCAGGTAAAATTTGATATTCTTTTTCATCTAATAAAATAGCTTTTTGATTTAATCCAGTTTTAACAACAAAGCCTTTTTTCTTTAATTTATCATAATCATACATATGAATAGGTTGACCAGTTTCAACCATTACAAAATTAGAAATATCAACAATATTATTAATTGGCTTAATACCACTTGCCATTAATGCTGTTCTTAGCCATTCTGGCGATTCTTTTGTTGTTACACCTTTAACCAATTTAGCTCCAAAGAAAGAACATAAATCTGTTTCAACATCAACTGTGATTTCACTTTCTAATTCATTGATGTCTACAATATCTGGAAGTTTTACTTCTCTATTCAATAAAGCACCAACTTCATATGCTAAAGATATCATAGCCATACAATCAGAACGATTAGGTGTTAAACCTATCTCTAAAACAGTATCATCATACCCCATATATTTTAATGCATCTTCTCCTATTGGTGCATCTTGTGGTAAAACATGGATTCCTGCCTTATCCTCTTCTCTTAACAATCTTTGATCAATTCCTAATTCAGCAATAGAGCAAATCATACCATTAGACTCTATACCACGAATTTTACTCTCTTTAATTTTAAATCCCTCACCCAAATCACAACCTGGTAAAGCTACAATAACTTTTTGACCAGCTTCAACATTTGGGGCTCCACAAACAATTTGACTCATGACATCAGGCATGACTTCAACTTGACATACATTCAAATGATCACTATCAGGATGTGGTGTTTTTTCTTTTACATAACCTACAACCAATTTATTACCACGAGCAAAGGCATGCATTCCCTCTACTTCATGACCAATTGATGTTAATTTTGCAGCAATTTCTTCTGCTGTGAAATCATCAACTTTTACATATTGATTTAATAATTTTAAACTTGCTTCCATAACTAATCCTTTCTAGCGAATTGATTTAAGAATCTTAAATCATCACTATAGAAATTTCTAATATTATCAATACCATACTTTAACATGGCTACTCTTTCTAAACCTATACCAAAAGCAAATCCTTGATAAACTTCTGGATCAAACCCACACATTTCAAGAACTTTTGGATTGACCATACCAGCACCTAACACTTCTATCCATCCTGTGTATTTACACATCGGACATCCTTTTCCATCACAATTATGACAACTAATATCAACTTCTACACTTGGTTCTGTAAATGGGAAATATGATGGTCTTAAACGAATTTCTCTCTTTTCTCCAAACATTTTTTTAGCAAACAACTCTAAAGTTCCTTTTAAATCAGCCATTGTAATATTTTTATCAATAACCAATCCTTCACATTGACTAAATTGATGTGAGTGTGTTGCATCATCATCATCTCTACGATATGTTTTACCAGGACATATAATTTTAATTGGTCCTTTCCCTTTCGCCTCTAACATTGTACGTGCTTGTACAGGAGAGGTATGACAACGCATCAATAATGTATCATTAATATAAAATGTATCTGTCATATCTCTTGCAGGGTGTCCTGCTGGAATATTCATTAATTCAAAGTTATAATGATCTGTCTCAACCTCTGGACCTTCAGCAACACTATACCCCATTCCAACAAATAAATCTTCTAATTCTTCTCTAATCATAGAAAGAGGATGTATGCTTCCTAATGGTAAAACATGACTTGGTAAAGTAATGTCTATTGTTTCATTTTTTAATTTTTCATTCATTTCTGCTTCTTCTAAAGCGACTTTTTTATCCTCAATTGCTTGAGTTATTTCTTGTTTAACTTTATTTGATACCTGTCCAAAAGATGCTCTTTCTTCCTTTGACATATCTTTCATAGATCTCATTGCTGCTTGCATTGGACCTTTTTTCCCCAAATAAAAGACTCTTAAATCATTTAAATCTTTCAATGAAGTACAAACAGTAATTTTACTAAGAGCTTCTTCTTTAATTTTTAATAATTCGTCCATTAACGTCTCCTCCTTTAAATAAAAAATCGTTCCAATAAAGGAACGATATATAATCGCGGTACCATCCTCATTCATAACAAAATGTTATGCACTCAATTCACAGTAACGTTGTGTTGACGGCGATGATTAGTCGCACTCCAAGGTGAATTCAATAAATTCATTGTAAGAAAACTTTCAGCAACATGTTTTCCTCTCTTATACAAATTCTTTATCTACTTATCCTTTTCTTCGTGTTTACCAAAATATTATAGCCAAAATATCTCATAAAAACAAGTCTTTTTTCAAAAGAGTCGTATTATATATGAATTATGATATAATTATTATATACAGGAGAGTCATTATGAAAAAATATGCAGTTATTACAGGTGCAAGTTCTGGGATAGGAAAAGAATTTGCAAAAATTTTAGCAAATAAAAATTACAATCTTATCTTGATCGCAAGAAGAGAAAAACAATTAATAGATCTTAAAAAAACATTTCATACTGATTGTGAAATCATAATATGCGATTTATCTAATGAATATGAATGTTATTCTCTATGTCAAAAATTGAAAAATAAGAAAATTGATATATTTATCAATAATGCTGGGTTTGGAGATTGTGGTCATTTTATTAATACTCAACTAAACAAAGACATAAACATGATTAATGTTAATATAAAGGCTCTTCATATCCTTACAAAATTTATGATTCAACACATGCAAAAAGAAAATCATGGCTACTTATTAAATGTTGCATCAGTGGCAGGATTGCTGCCAGCTGGTCCTTACATGGCAACTTATTATGCTACTAAATCATATGTTACAAGTTTAACATGTGCCATTGCCAAAGAATTAAAAGACAATAAAAGTGATGTATATATAGGATGTCTTTGTCCTGGTCCTGTTCAAACTGAATTTAACGCTAAAGCAAATGTTGATTTTCCTTTAAAAGGCATTACTGCTTCTTATTGTGCTCAATATGCACTTAAAAAAATGTTTCAACATAAAATAATCATTATTCCTACTTTAAAAATGAAGTTAATCACAACCTTTGGACATCTTATACCTACTCATTTATGTGTTTTTTTGACTTCATATCAACAAAAAAGAAAACTAAAATAAGTCATTCAAAAAGTTTATATCATAAGATACAAACTTTTACTTTATTTCATATTTTTTCTTGAAAATGATACATTGTAATTGCTGCTGCAATCCCTACATTTAATGACTCTATTGAATGAATAGGAATATAAATTAAATAATTACATATATCTAAAATCTCTTGAGATATTCCTTGTCCCTCATTGCCCATTATAAATGCCATTCTTTCTTGAGGAGGATATATATCAATAGATGAAGCATTCTTTAAACATGTTCCATATACAGAAACATGATTTTTTTGTAAAAAGAAAATAGCTTCTTTTAAATCCATAATACAAATATTCATTTGAAATATTGCTCCTTGAGTTGCTCGAATTACCTTATCATTATATAAATCAACACAATCTTTAGACATAATTACTTGATTCACTCCTAATGCTAAAGCAGTTCTTATAATTGTTCCTACATTTCCTGGATCTTGTACTCTATCTAATAATAAATATCTATTAGCTATTATTATATTTTGATTTCGATTATCTTTCTTACAAACTGCCATTATAGGTTGAGGAGTTTGAGTAAAAGCTAATTTTTTCATAACTTCCAAAGAAACATAAAGTGTTGACTCTTCAAACTTCTCATCTAAGGTTGTGATAATTGTTTCAATACAATCATATCGTCTTGCTTCTTCTACTAAATGATAACCTTCTATTAAAAATAAATTCATTTCATCACGATATTTTTTCTGTTTTAATTTCATAATGCTTTTAATTGTTTCATTATGTATAGATGTAATCATATATGTTTCTCCTTTAATTTCTTTTGTCTTTCTTTATAATCAGGCATTCTTTTAGCCATTTCTAAATAAAACTTTGAAGAATGATTAGCTTGTAAAAAATGCGTTAATTCATGAACTATCACATAATCTATTAAATCTTTTTCTAAATGTACCAAAGAAAGATTAAAAGAAATCCTATTATCTTTATAAAAACAACTTCCCCATCTTCCTTTATATTTTTTAATAATAATTTGTGGCATATCTAAATCAAAATCATATGCTAAATACTGAATAACTTTTTCTTCAATATATTCTGTTAATTTCTTTTTTAAAAATGATTCAATGATTTGATGAATATGATTATGATAAACATATAAACACTTTCCATGAATTTGACATTTTTTTTCATTCAAATCTCTTAAAATAATCTGATATTTTTGATTAAAAATATAAACATATCCATTTTCACTATACATAGCATAAGGTTGGTAATGATTAATTTGTGATAATAAACGATTTTGATACTTTATTATATTTTTATTGATGAAAGATAAAGGTGTAAAAAATGGTGCATGAATAATTAATATTCCTTTTTCTACTTTTAAATAAATAGATTTTATATCTTTATAAGTCAATTCATATTCAATCAATTGATCTTTTAATAAAATATGATGTTTTTCCATAATAACTCCTTGAATAAAACAAATAAATTATCCCATATTATATAAGAAAGGATGATTTTATGCGTGAAGCACTACTTATGAATTTAAAAGGCTTTTCAGCCTCTCAACTTCAACAAACTATTGATGAAGGAATAGCGTCACAAGAAGAAACTATTTTAGTTGGTTTGGGTGTTCTTTTTGAAAAATATTATAATTCGTTAGACACTGATACAAAACAACAATTTTTACAAAATATTTCTTCATTACTTTAGACCATTATTGGTCTTTTTTATTTTATTTAGGAAGCAAAAATTTGATTTCTTATAAATTTGTTTTAACATTCTTAAAACTATTAATAAACATAAAAAGAAGAAATCATATTGAAATATATCAAGAATTGGTACCAAAAATATTATAATGCCTAATACTAAAAATATTAAACATAAAATATAAGATATTCTTTCTTCATAAATATCATAAATAATTTTAGATATTTCAAAGATTAAATAATTTAATAACCATAATAATAAGAAATATAATGTTGTATATATATCATATATAAATAATCTCTGCATTCCTTCTATCAATGAACATTGATAAAATTGCATTAATGATAAAACCATAGCTACAATAGCAATACATAATGTTGCTAAAAAATTTCTAAATATATAAATTGATATTTGATCTTTTGATTGGTTATTCATTACTAACACCTGCTTTCATAATTCCATGTAAGTCTATCACAAAAGTTAAAGGCTTTTGATCATTTTCATCTTTATATAAACTAATAACGCACTTAATATCTTTTTGTAATAATTGTCCTTGTTGATCATGAAAATATACTTCTTGTTGTTCATTTTTCATAATAGTAGATGTTTCACCAGTTAAATGAATAATTCTATCATAATCATTAACATCTTCCTCATTTCCTTCATCTTTAAGACATACATAATCTATCACACATTGTTGATATTGTTTTGAAAGATTATCAATAGTTGAAGAAATATATCCTGTTTTTAACCAATAATCATTAACATAAACATTTTGAATAGAATAATCTTTATTACTTCCATTATATATAACCAATTCATTAGAATTAAGGTTTATTTTTTCATCATATATGTATTTATCATGTCTTTTAATTTTTAATTGCATATATGCTTGAGATATTTTTAAACGATTATCTTTTTTATGATCTTCTTGTTGTGAAAGATAACATACTTCATTAGATGATTTTATTTTGTATTGATGGGTCAATTGATATTTTTGATTATGATTATCTATAAATGTCATATAACATTCTACTTGATCTCCTTTTAAAAAGAAATTATTTTCAGTAGATAATAATCTACCATTTCCACTATATGACTTTTGACTATTTTGAAATAATTCATATCCCTGAATCATCACATCATCGTTATTCCCAGAAAAACAATACTGGTAATCTACTTTTTTTATATAAGTATGAAACATAAAATTATCATACCAAAACAGCATTGATAACACCACTAATATAAGTATACCAACTGACAAAGTTAATTGTTTCTTTATTTCTTTATCCATAATATCACCATTTCTTATTATATAGAGAAATCAAAAAAAAGAAAAGACCTTATGATCTTTTCTATGATTATCCTAAAGTTACATGAATTGTCATTGTAGAACCACTACGATTTATTGTTAATGTTACCTTATCTCCTGGTTTTTTAGCATATAATTTAGATAAGAAATCTTTATAACTTTCAATATCTTTTCCATCAAATTGTGTAATAACATCTCCTACTCGTATTCCTGCTTTATCAGCAGCACTGTTATTTTGAACATCAGCAATATAAATTCCTTTATTCAAATCAGTTTGAATACGATACATATAAAGCTCATAAGATGAATAAGCATCTAATGAAACACTAGAAATACCTAATGTTGGTCGACTCACTTTTCCAGTTTTAATAATCTCATCTACTAATTTGATTGCATCATTAATTGGTAAAGCAAAGCCAATTCCTTCAACTTCTTCAGAAGTATACTTCATTGATGTAATACCAATTAATTCTCCTGCCGCATTAATAAGAGCACCTCCACTATTTCCTGGATTAATAGCAGCATCAGTTTGCACAACATTCATATCCCAGTCTTCTTTACCATCATTATTTAAGTCAACTGAAATTGTACGACTTGGAGCAGAAACAATCCCTTGAGTTACAGTTCCTGCATACTCTATTCCTAAAGGACTTCCAATAGCTACAACAGTTTCTCCTGAATCCAATAAATCTGAATCTCCTGTTTTAAATGCAGTTACAGAAAAATCAACTGTCATTTTTAAAACTGCGATATCTCCATATTGATCGCTTCCAACCAAATCAGCTTTTACTGATTTTCCATTTGCAAAAATAACCTCGATAGATTGTGCAGAATCAATAACATGATGATTTGTTATAACATACACTGTTTTATTATCTACTCGATAAACAACACCACTTCCACTACCTGATAATTGATTTCTTTGATAAACAACAATTCCAACAGTCGATTCTTTAGCTGTTGCTATAACTTTTGTTAAATCAGATTTAACATCAACATTAACTGTTTTAACTCCTGTTGTTGAAGAATTATCAGAAATAGTTGTTGCATTATCAAACATCACCTTATATATCAAAAAACCATTACACGCTAATGATACTATCAATAAAACAATAACAACTTTATTAAAAAAATTCTCTTTTAATTTATACATATTCATCTTCCTTTCATCATACTTTTTATATTCTTATCATAAAGGACAAATGACAAATAATTATTTTAAAAATATGTGAAAATGTCAAAATCATTTATGAAATAATTCTTTTATCTTTTCAATATTCTTCATTGCTTCTTGATATCCAAATTGATAAATTGCATCAATTTTACGAATATCTTTCTCAAAAGAATCAATTTGTATTTCTTCTGTTGGTCTTAAAATAACAGCCATCCCTTTTTGTTCAAGTTCTTCACAATATTGAACAGTTTGATTATATAAAATATGTCTTGTTAAAAGAGGAGTTACTAAGTTTGGATACTTCTTCTTTAAAAATCTTGCTGCTACACGATTGGCTTGTGATAATTCCTTTTGATACCCTTGAGGTCTTGTTAAAACAATTAACATTTTTTCATGACCATCTAAGATAGCTTTTTGAACAGGGATAGGATCACAAATACCACCATCATAATATTTTTTGCTATTTAATGAAATTGCTGGAAATACAAAAGGAATAGCACATGTTGCTTTTAACATAGTACAATTTTTATCCAATTGCTTCCCATCAAGATACTCACATTTACCAGTGTAAACATTTGTAACACCTACTTTTATCTCTGTAGAACTATTTAAAAATGTTTCCCAATCAAAAGGATAAATATCATTAGGAATGATTTCATATGCAAAACGTAATCCAAATAAACTTTTATCAGTTAAATAATTACGCATACCTACATAACGTTTATCATGACGATAGTTTATCAATATATCATAATTACGTCTAACTTGTTTAGACACATATGAAAATCCATCTGTTATGCCTGCTGACACTCCTATAACATATGGAAATTGAATTCCACATTCTATAAGTGCATCCATAACGCCACTAGAAAAGATAGGACGAAAAGTCCCACCTTCTAATATCAATGCTGGCATTATCTTTTATCCTCAATTATTTCCTGAAATAATGCTTCGTCTAAATTTTCAATAAAATGTGTTAATAAATTAACAGTTGCTTGATAATCATCTTGATGAATGATTGTACGATGAGAATGCATATAACGTGAAGGGATAGAAAGAGTCATATTAACAACTCCTGCTTCAACTTTACTTAATTCTCCAGAATCTGTTCCTCCAGCAGCAATCATATCCATTTGATATGGAATCTGATACTTATCACAAATTCTTTCTAATGCTTTTAATAAACCTGTATGTGCAATAACACTACCATCCATCACACTTAAAGCAACACCTGTTCCTAATTTCACATCACTTTTATCCCCTGGCAAATCTTGCGCAAAAGTAACATCAATAGCTATAGCAATATCTGGTTTTACCATTTGCCCAACAGTCTTTGCTCCACGTAAACCAACCTCTTCTTGAACTGTACCAGCTCCATATAATGTTGGATAAATTTCTTTCCCTTTTAAATTTCTTAATACATCAATAATAACTGCTACTCCAATACGATCATCCCAAGCCTTTGACATTAAACATTTTTCATTAGCCATAACAGTAAATTCAGAAACAGGGGTAATTGGATCACCTTTTCTAATACCTAAATCTATAGCTTCTTGTTTACTCAATACACCTATATCAATAAATGAATCTGCAGGTTCAACAACCTTTTTTCTTTCTTCAAAAGTTTTTCCATGTGGAGATGGTGCACCAAAAACACCCTTAATCTCTTTTCCATCACGTGTTGTAATAACCATTAAAGATGATGGTAAATTTTGTCCCATCCATCCTCCAACTGGTTGAACCATAATAAATCCATTATCATCAATATCTTTAACTATAAATCCTATTTCATCAATATGACCAGTTATTAAAAGTTTTAAAGGTCCAACACCTTTTTTAATTCCAATCAAACTCCCCAAATTATCATATTTAATTTCATCTACACAATCTTGAATATAAGACTTCATTAAGCGTGTAGCTTGTTTTTCAAAGCCTGAAATTCCATTAACAAGGCTTATTCTTTTTAACATATCTAAATCTATCATATATCTCATCCTTTCTTTTTTCAATTATATAACTTTTTCCAATATTAAACAAATTATTTTAACTCATTATGAACAATCATTCTTTAACATTATTCACTTATTTATTATTTTCATTCAAAAAGAAAACAGGTCTAAACCTGTTCATCTACAAATAATTTTTGAGATTCAACTGAATTTACATCCACTATTTTATAAAAATATTCTTTTTGAGATAATTGTCCTTTTTCAATAGTTTCAGCAATTTGACCATCTTTAATATAAAGTAGTTTTTGTGAATAACTCGCAATCATTGAATCATGTGTTACCATCAAAATAGAAACACCCTCTTCTTCATTTAACCTTTTAAATAATTCTAATAAATCATGAGAGTTTTGGCTATCTAAATTTCCTGTTGGTTCATCTGCAACAATTAACTTAGGTTGAGTAACTAATGCTCTTGCAATTGCTGCACGTTGTCTTTGTCCTCCTGAACACTCATGAGGATATTTATCTAATAACATATCTACACTTAATTTCATTGCAATATTACTTACTCTTTCTTTTATTTCATTTAATGGTATATCAGACAAAGTTAAAGGTATTGCTATATTTTCAAAAATAGTTAATGAATCTAGAAGATTGAATTCTTGAAAAATAAAACCTAAATTCTTATATCTAAAACGTCCAACTTCATTTTCACCCATTGCTCTTACTTCTGTTCCATTAATAAACACTTGTCCTTTTGTAGGTACATCAATTGTTGAAAGAGTATTAATAAAAGTAGATTTTCCAGAGCCAGAAGGTCCCATAACACAAATAAAATCACCTTCATACATTTTTAATGATATATCTTGTAATGCTGTAACAGGATGTTTTGTCCCTACTCCATAAATTTTTGTAACATGTTTAGCTACTAATATTTCTTTATTCATAACGTATTCCCTCCTTTAACACTTGTAAAATATTATTTTTATATGAAATATATGTAAAGATACCAGCTATAATTCCAGTTATAAACTGTACACCTAAAATCATCATAATAAATAGTAAAGATATATCTTGATGAAGATAAGCTTGTGTTATTGAAATAATAATAACTATCATTGGAAGCCCTAATAAAATACTATAAAAGAAAATCACTTCTTGTTTCATAATCATCAAAATCTGTTGATAAGAATAACCAATCTTATATAAATTATAGAAAAATGTTTTACGTGTTATAGCTTCCATTACATATTTATAAATAATACTTGCTAAAAGAAGAATAATCACAACAATGAAACCTATGAATGCTGTAATCAACTCTCTTGGATTGTCTTTTTGCATAATCATAATAGCAATGAGTACACTTGAAGAAACTGCATATAATGCCACTAATGAACAAGCTCTTCTTAAAGAATAATATAAATTAGATATAGAAACTAATTTTAATTTATCTGAAAGCCATTTTTTATTTTTTAAATAATGAAATAATTGAGGGAAATTATATTTAATCATTCCACTTACTCCTAATGAACTTAAAAAACATGGGAATATAGCAGATATGGAACTATAAGATAATGATAATGTCAATGCAACTATACCAAACAAATAAATAAAAATATATGTTATTGAAGGTAATTTAAAAATTCTCTCATCTTTTAATACATTTGTTTTTTCTTGAGATAATAAATAAGCAATATCTTTACGATAAACAAAACCAGAAGTATAAACTAACTGAGCAAATAAAATAGATAATACACAAATACTTGTATCAAAAATAGCATTAATAGGAATATAGAAAAATGAACCTTGATAATGAATATATGAATAAATCAATTGATTAACCCCCATTGAAAGTCCACTTCCTATTAAAAAGCCTATAATAAAAGCCATAAAAGTCATAACAATATTCTGATAAAATAAATATAAAGTGATATTGATAAATGTTGAACCTGACATTGTCATAATAGCTATTTCTTTTGTTTTTCTAGAGATATAAAAATTATTAGCGAAGACAATCATAAAAGCACAAAATACAATTATTAAAAATGATAACATTGTTGAAAATGGCATTTGTGTATAATACCATTGTGATACTTCTTGTGGAACACTTGATAAGTGGGGATTATCTATAATATTAAAAAATAAGAAAGTAATCGCAGTTACCAAAGATAGAGTTATTATATAAACAAGACTCTTCTTATACTCTTTTTTTAACATTTCCATAGAAAACTTAAAATGACTCATCTTTTACTCCTCCTTATATAAATATATATCATATCACTTTTTGCAATAAAAGAACAAACAAAAAAATCTCCGAAGAGATTTATTTGGTATATTAAAATATTGTGAGCCTAGAAGGTCGCTATAAAATATCAGGGGGAAT
>CAJUOS010000051.1 GCA_910588075.1 uncultured Erysipelotrichaceae bacterium
CAGAATTGATTGAAGAAATCAAAGAAATTGGTAAAATAGTAGGAAAAGAAGTATAATTGGAGGATACATGGAAAAAATTGTAGAAATTTGTTGTGGGAGTTATGAGGATGCTTGGAATGCTTTTCAAGCAGGAGCAAAGCGTATAGAACTCAATAGTGCGTTACACCTTGGTGGACTTACTCCTTCTTTAGCAACACTTATTTTAACAAAACAAAATACAAATTTAAAAGTTATTACAATGATTAGACCAAGAGGAGCTGGATTTTGTTATACTGAAAAAGAATTTGAGATTATGAAGGCTGATGCAGAAATAATGATGAAGAACCATGCTGATGGTATTGCTTTTGGTTGTTTAGATAAAGATGGTTATATTCATATTTCACAAACCAAACAAATGATTGATATTGTGAAAAAGTATGGAGGAGAAGTTGTTTTTCATAGAGCATTTGATTGTGTTAAAGATCCATTTCAATCAATTGAACAATTAATTCAATTAGGTGTTGATCGTGTTTTAACAAGTGGACTAGAGGATAAAGCTATACAAGGGAAAGATGTAATTAAAAGATTACAAGAAAAATATGGGAAAGAGATAGAAATTTTAGCAGGAAGTGGAATCAATGCTTCTAATGCTCAAGATATATTAGATTATACTGGTATCAAACAAGTTCATAGTTCATGTAAAGACTGGGTTCAAGATCCAACAACAGTATGTCATCATGTAAGTTATAGTTATGCTTCAAAGCCACATGAATCAGATTATGATATAGTATCAAAAATATTAGTTCAACAAATTTTAAATGCTTTGAAAAAGAAGTGATTGATGAGATAAACTCTATTTTTAGAGTTTAATTCATCATCCTTCTTTTTTTATTGTATTGAAAACACGGCTTATTTTTGAGGGACAATTTTTATGATATTCAAGTTGAAACATTTGTAGGATTTCAAGAAATTTGAGATATCCATTTTCTTCATCATAAACTTCAAATTCTAATTCATAGTCTTGTTGATTAAGATAAGTATTATAATCTAGTGATAAGATTCCTTCTTTTAGAAGAATATCATAACGATGTGTTGTTAATGAAAACTGATTTTTTAAATCAAGTATATCAATTCCTTCATTTCTTAAAATATCTGTTATTTCATTAGATATAAAATGATGTTGAAGAATATCATCTTTTTCTTGGGTATTTAAGGAAACATTAGTTTCTAAAATATGATTTTGAAAAGGTCTTTTTAATGTAAATTCAAAATGATTATCTTTTTCTCTAATTCTTAACATATATTTTTTTTCTTCAAGAATAGGATGAGTTAAATAATAATTAATTTGAATGTAATCATGATTTATTTGTTTTTGATAGTATTTGAGTATAGAAAAAAATTTTTCTTTTGAGAGAAGAATTTTATATTCTATTTCAATATGTTCATTCATTGTTTATCACCAATTCTATTTTATCTTTTATTGATAAATATTTCAATTATTATATAATAGAGAAAAAGTGGGTGAAAATATGGAAAGATATGTTATTGAATGTAAGCAAGATCAGTTATCAGAAGCAATTAAAAAGAAATTAATAAAGGCTTTTGATGGTTTTATGATATACGATACAAAGACACCAGAATTAGTGATTAGTGTTGGTGGTGATGGGACAATGTTATATTGTGTTCATAAGTATAAAGATATGTTAGATCAAGTTGCTTTTATAGGAGTACATACAGGGACATTAGGTTTTTTAACAGATTATCAAAAAGAAGAAATTGATATTTTTATAGAAGATATGAAAAATGGTCATTTTTATTTTTATAATAGATATTTATTAGAAATAACAACCAATAAAGATAGTTATCTTGCTTTAAATGAATTACGTATTGAAAATAATATGCGTTCTCAAGTTTTAGATGTTTCTATTAATGGAGAATTTTTAGAAACTTTTAGAGGAAATGGATTATGTGTATGTACTGCTTCAGGTTCAACAGCATATAATAAATCATTAGGAGGAGCAGTTGTATGTTCTGGTAAAGGAATTATGCAATTAAGTGAAATTGCAGGAATTCATCATAATGCTTATCGCTCATTAGGGTCATCACTTATTTTGGATCAAACACATACTATTCATTTTGAGTCGTTAGATTTTAGAAATGCTGTTTTGGGAATAGATCAACATGTTTATGATTTACATGACGTTAAATATGTTGATGTTAAAATTTCGAATAAATATGCTCGTTTTGCTCAATTAAAAAAGGTATCTTTGATAGAAAGATTAAAGAGGGCATACTTATAGATGTTAAAAAAAGAATGTTTGGTTACAAAACAGTATCATCAATATAAAATTGATGAGTTTGCATATGCACATCATATAAGTAAAAAGTTATTAAAATCAATAAAACTGCAAGGAGATATTCTTGTGAATGGGAATCATCAAACTGTAAGATATTCTTTACAAGAAGGAGAAAAGGTTACTTTTCTTTTTCCACAAGAAAATAATCAAATTTTACCTGAAGATATTCCCTTAAAAATAGTATATGAAGATTTATATTTAATGGTTATAGATAAAGCTCCTTGTATACCTTGTATTCCAACTAGAGGACATCCTCATCACACTCTTGCAAATGCTATTTCATATTATTATCAACAAATAGGATTAACTTCAACAGTTCATATGGTAAATCGTTTAGATAAGGAAACAGCAGGATTGATGATAGTTGCTAAGTATCGATATATTCATGATTTAATGAGTAAAAGACATATATATCGTTTATATCGAGCACATGTGAATGGTAAAGTTGAACAAGGAGTTATTGATTTACCTATTTATAAAATTGATAAACAAATGAAAAGAGTTATTGATGAAAGAGGAAAAATATCAAAGACACATTATCAATGCATACAATATAAAGAGGGGATTTCATTGGTTGAATGTCAATTAGAAACAGGAAGAACACATCAAATACGTGTTCATATGTCTGCTATTGGGCATCCCTTGGTTGGGGATTCTTTATATGGTAATGGACAAGGATGTTTTGATTTGACAAGTTTTAAAATATGTTTTATTCATCCCGTTACACATCAATTGATATCATTGACAAAACAGTAAAATATATATTTTTAATAAAAGAAAAAGGAGCTTAGCTCCTTTCAGACTGTTGACAAAGTCGGATTTTTATAAAATCCGAACTTTGTCAATTTTTTGTTTCCCACTTTAGTATTAAAAATGCTGGATTGATAATATTTCCAAGTGAAAAAGCACGTTGTATTTAATGATTTCTTCCCACTTTTTTATATTAATTTTAGACTTAGAAAATTTTAGGGCGTTTGTCAACGCCCTAAAAGGAGCTTAGTTCCTTTTATAATATACTTTTATTTTTAACAATTTTATTTTGTGTTTCAATATCTATAAACATTGCTATTGCAACCATATAAGATAATAATGATGATCCACCATAAGATATAAAAGGTAAAGTAATGCCAGTAATAGGTAATAATCCTAATATCATAAATATATTCCAAACTTGTTGAAAAATAAGCATACCAAATAT
This sequence comes from uncultured Erysipelotrichaceae bacterium, assembly GCA_910588075.1. Taxonomy (GTDB): domain Bacteria; phylum Bacillota_I; class Bacilli_A; order Erysipelotrichales; family Coprobacillaceae; genus MGBC163490. The sequence continues at coordinate 3,535 of CAJUOS010000051.1, forward strand.
ACCAATAGTAAAAAATTTATCACGACGATTTGTTGAATCAAAACCAATCTTAAGAAGAATAATATCTAAAGCAACAATGGCTAGAACAGTAATGAATCCACCAATATAACCATAATCAGTTAAAATAACAGCGAATATAAAGTCAGTTTGAGCTTCAGGAAAAGTTTTAACAACAGCTTGAAAGCCATGTCCAAACCAACCAGCAGTTCCATAAGAAAGTAAAGAATAGAATAATTGAAAGCCTTCTTTGCCTACTGTTCCTTCTGGATCAACCCAACCATAAAAACGAGCTAATTTATGACCACTTATAATCTTTGAAAAAATATGTGGTTGAAAGATAAAAAGATATGTTCCTAATGCAATAATACATACAAGAATGATACCACCAACAGTAAACCAAGCACCACGCAAACCACTTGCAAACAGTACAAAAAGTACACCCATCATAATAATAAGAACAACACCTGTATCATTTTGTAAGTAGACAAGTAAAGCAGGAGCTAAAACCACTGCCATACATTTGACTATGTATTTAACTTCGCTTTCAAATGTACGAATAAGAATATAGTTATTATATTCTTCTGTGAATTTTGCTAATATAATAACAATAACTATTTTCATAAATTCAGATGGCTGTAAACTGAAACCTGGAATATTATACCATGAAGTTGCTCCACCTACACGTGAGGCTAATGGAACAATATGACGTCCACCAATTCTAGTGTATAAAAGGTGATCTATGGCTAAACCAAGTAATAAAATCATTAATATTCCATAAATAATCCATATTTTATCATATATTTGATCATTTCCTACTTTATTAATAATGAATATAATAATGAAAGAAATAATATAGAAAACAAGTTGTTTGCTCCATAACATATATGGGTTTGATACTTTAGCAATTAAAGGAGCAGCATTCATAATTGCAAAGCAACTAATGCAACATAAAATAAGAATAATAAGAACAAGTGGATGTTTTTGAACAATATTTTTAATTTTTTCCAATGAGAAGCTCCTTTCTGTATTTTCTTTTTTATCTCTTTATAGTATACTATAAAAAAGAAATACTTCAATCAAAAAAGGATGTGAAATCTATGGAAACAAAATATATTGCATTAATTATTATGATAATTATTGTTGGAGTTCTTTTATATTATGGATTTATTAACCTCATTAAAAATAAAGGTTTAAATACACAACATCAATCAACTGTTGATATTGAATTACTTTTAAATGCTTTAGGAGGGGTTGAAAATATTCAAGATATTTCTTACTCTTCATCTAAATTAACTGTTTTATTAATAAATCAAGATTTAGTTGATATTACAAAAATTCAAAATTTAGGAGCAAGTGGTGTTGTTGAGGGTAAAGATAAGTTGGCAATGATTTTTGGTAAACAATCAGCGTTGATTGCTGAAGATATGAAGAAGTATATGTAGAAGCGAATATAAATGAATTCGCTTTTTTGTTTGAAATAAAAAAATGTATTCTAAAGAGCATATGACTAGCATTAAAAAGATAAATTTGTTATATTGATGTTGCCAAATCAATCTCTTCATTTATCAAGTAATAAATTATTTAAAAAAAGGAATTTTTATTGTTTCAGTAGTTTAAGAGTGATATAATGAATGAGAAATAAATATACAGGGGGTTAAATAATGACTTTTAAAGAAAAATGGAATGACGCTTGGGATGGCTTCCAAGCAGGGAAATGGAACAAAGAAGTAAATTTAAGAGACTTTATTCAATTAAATTATACTCCTTATGATGGAGATGATTCTTTCTTAGCAGGTCCTACTCAGAATACAAAAGATTTATGGGATCAAGTTATGGATTTAACTAAAAAGGAAAGAGATGCTGGTGGAGTTCTTGATATGGATACTAAAATCGTATCAACATTAACTTCACATGATGCTGGTTATTTAGATAGGTCTAAAGAAACAATTGTTGGTGTTCAAACTGATAAACCTTTTAAGAGATCTTTACAACCATTTGGAGGTATTCGTATTGCTGAACAAGCTTGTGAAACAAATGGATATAAAGTAGATCCTGAAATTTCTTACATTTTTAGAGAATATAGAAAAACTCATAATCAAGGTGTATTTGATGTATATACTCCAGAAATTAGAGCTTGTCGTTCTGCACATATTATCACTGGATTACCTGATGGTTATGGACGTGGACGTATTATTGGCGATTATAGAAGAGTAGCTTTATATGGTGTTGATAAATTAATTGATGATAAGAAAAATCAATTAGCAACTTCTCAAACAAGAATGACTTCTAAAGTGATTCAATTACGTGAAGAATTAAGTGAACAAATTAGAGCTTTAGGTGAATTAAAAGAAATGGCAGCTAAGTATGGTATTGATATTTCTAAACCTGCAACAAACTGTCAAGAAGCAATTCAATGGTTATATTTTGGATATTTAGGTGCTGTTAAAGAACAAAATGGTGCTGCAATGTCATTAGGTAGAACTTCTACATTTATTGATATTTATGTAGAAAGAGACTTAAAGAATGGTGTGTTTACAGAAGAACAAATCCAAGAATTCATTGATCATTTTATTATGAAATTAAGAATTGTTAAATTCGCAAGAACTCCAGATTATAATGCAATTTTTGCAGGAGATCCTACTTGGGTTACTGAATCTATTGGTGGGGTAGGTGTTGATGGTCGCCATATGGTTACTAAGACATCATTTAGATACTTACATACTTTATCTAATTTAGGAACTGCTCCTGAACCAAATATGACTGTATTATGGTCAACTCGTTTACCTGCAAACTTCAAAGCATTCTGTGCTAAGACTTCTATTGAAACTTCATCAGTTCAATATGAAAATGATGATTTAATGAGAGTAACTCATGGTGATGACTATGCTATTGCATGTTGTGTATCTTCAATGAGAGTTGGTAAAGAAATGCAATTCTTTGGAGCACGTGCAAACTTAGCTAAATGTTTATTATATGCTATCAATGGTGGAGTTGATGAAAAATCTAAGAAACAAGTTGGTCCTAAATATAGACCAGTTGAAGGTGAATATTTAGATTATGATGATGTTGTATCTAAATATGTAGATATGATGGCTTGGTTAGCTAAAGTTTATGTAAATGCTTTAAATATTATTCACTATATGCATGATAAATATGCTTATGAAAGAATTCAAATGGCATTACATGATAGAGAAGTCAAACGTTATTTTGCAACAGGTATTGCTGGTTTATCAGTTGTAACTGATTCATTATCAGCTATCAAATATGCAAAAGTAAAATGTATTAGAGATGAAGATGGTGTTGTTGTTGATTATGAAGTAGAAGGAGATTTCCCTAAATATGGTAATGATGATGACAGAGCTGATGAAATCGCTGCATGGTTAGTTGAAACATTTATGGATATGGTTCGTCAACATCATACTTATAGAGAAGGTTTACCTACAACTTCAATCTTAACAATTACTTCTAATGTTGTTTATGGAAAAGCAACAGGAAGTACACCTGATGGAAGAAAAGGTGGACAACCATTTGCTCCAGGTGCTAACCCAATGCATGGTAGAGATAGTCATGGTGCAATTTCTTCATTATCATCAGTTGCAAAATTACCATTTAAAGATGCACAAGATGGTATTTCAAACACATTTACAGTTGTTCCAGGTGCATTAGGTAAAGATGATGAAGTATTTGCTGGTGATTTAGATATTGAATCTATTAAAGGTGAATAGAAAGAAGTGATATGATGGCTAGTCAAAAAGAAATTGATGAATTAGTCAAGATGTTAGATGGTCGTATGAGTGATGGATCTGGACATATTAATGTTAAGATTAACAAAGATGCTCATATTGAAATGGAAGAAGTCAACATTGTGTCAAAGATGGATTGTGATAGTGGGGATACTGCTTGTAAAATTCCTAATTTACCAATGGATGACGATGATGATTTTTAGTCAAGGGAGGAAAACAAAATGGCAAAAGAACAACAAATTGAAAATTTAGTTGGAATGTTAGATGCTTATGCTGAAAAAGGTGGACATCATTTAAATGTTAATGTATTAAATAGAGATACTTTATTAGATGCTCAAAAACATCCTGAAAAATATCCACAATTAACTATTCGTGTATCTGGATATGCTGTTAACTTTGTTAAATTAACAAAGGAACAACAAGATGATGTTATCTCTCGTACTTTCCACGAAGGAATGTAGTATAATAAAGAAGTTGAACATAATTAATTGTTAGAGGTTGATGTTGTCAACTTCTTTTTTTATCGAAAATATGTTTTAGAAAAGAGTATATGCAATGATATTTTTTAAAAGATGTGATAAAATAAAAAAGAAAGATGGTGATGTTATGAAAGGATATATTCATTCTACAGAAAGTTGTGGAACAGTTGATGGTCCAGGGATTAGATTTGTTGTATTTTTTCAAGGTTGTCCTATGCGCTGTTTATATTGCCATAATCCTGATACATGGATACCTCAAACTGGTGAACAAATGTCAGTTGAAGATATTTTGAAAATGTATGCAAGTAAAGCAGCATTTTATAAAAAAGGTGGAATCACTTGTACTGGAGGAGAACCATTACTTCAGATTGATTTTTTAATTGAATTATTTGAGAAATGTCATGAAAAGAATATTCATACATGTTTGGATACTTCTGGTATTACTTTTAATGAAAATCCAGAGTATTTAAAAAAATTAGACAGATTATTAAAGGTTACTAATTTGGTTATGTTAGATATTAAACATATTGATCCTAAGGAACATAAAAAGTTGACTTCACAACCTAATGAAATGATTTTAAAGTTTGCTAGATATGTTGATGATAAGGGTGTTGATATTTGGATTAGGCATGTTGTTGTACCAACGATTACACAAAATGATAAGTATCTATATCAATTAGGGGAGTTTTTAGCTACACTTAAACATATAAAGGCACTAGATGTTTTACCATATCATACAATGGGAGTTCCTAAATATGATAATTTAGGAATGGAATATCCATTAAAAGATATTAAGCCTTTAGATAAAAAAGATGCTATTGCTGCTAGAGAGATTATTTTAAAAGGAATGAAAGAAGCATTGGGTAGACACTCTTAGTGTCTATTTATCTTTAATAAAAAATTATGAGTGGAAATGAAATACAAAAGCAATTAGATTGTTTTTATAGTCAAAATCAACTAGAGCAAGCTTATCAATTTTTGTTACAAGAATTGCAAAATGCAATGGATAAAGAGGATGATTTGATTGTATTAATGTTATTGAGTGAATTGATTGGATATTATCGTGTAACAGCTCAATTTCAGTATGGCAATATGATTGTCAATCAAGCTTTGAAAATATTAAAAGCAAAAAATTTAGAAGAAACAGTTCATGGAGCAACAACATTTATTAATATTGCAACTCTTTATCGAGTCCAAGGCAAATATCAAGAAGCACTTCAATTTTATAAAAAAACAGAGAAAATTTATAAGAATTTATTAAGTGAAAAAGATGAAAGATATTCTGCTTTTTATAATAATTTAAGTTTACTTTATCAAGAGATGGGAGATTATCATCAAGCTTTGGATTGTGCTTTAAAAGCTTTACAAATGATTTCAAAATTAGATAATTGTGAAATAGAACAAGCAATTACTTATACTAATTTATCACAGATGTATTTTTCTTTAAAAGATACTATCAATGGTAAACAATGTCTACAAAAAGCAATTTACCTTTTTGAAAAATATGCTCCAAATGATCCTCATTATTTTGCTGCGTTATCTGCATTGGGACAGAGTTATTATTTGTCAGAGAATTATCAAAAAGCGATTTATATATATGATGATGTGTTGGAAAAAATAGAAAATGTTTTTGGTAAAAATAAAGATTATCAGACAGTTTTTATGAATAGGAAAAAGGTTCAAGAATTATTAGAAAAACCTGTGAAGGGATTAGAAGTTTGTCAAAAATATTATGAGGTTTATGGTCAAAAAATGATAACTGAAAAGTTTGGTCATTATCAAAAATATATGGCTATTGGTTTATTTGGTTTTGGCTCAGAATGTTTAGGATATGATGATATTATTTCTCAAGATCATGACTATGGACCAGGATTTTGTATTTGGTTACCTGAAGATATTTATCAAGAAATAGGTCAAAGTTTACAAGAAGAATATGATAAGTTACCACAAGAGTTTATGGGACTTAAAAGAATACAATCACATCATGGTTCAGGACGTGTTGGTGTTTTTTCAATAGACAGTTTTTTTCAACAGTTTTTATATAAAATTCCTTCCACTTTAGAAGAATGGTTATATATTGATGAAAATGCTTTGCTTGCATGTACAAATGGTTATATTTTTAATGATTTTTATGGAGAGGTTACAAGGATAAGAGAGAAATTATCTTATTATCCTGAAGATATAAGAATTAAAAAAATTGTTAGGGCTATTGCTAAAATGGCACAATCTGGGCAATACAATTATGCAAGATGTATGAAAAGACATGATGATGTTGCTGCAAGTTTAGCTTTAAATGAGTTTGTCGATCAGACACTATCTGTTATTTATTTATTGAATAAAAAGTATAAACCATATTATAAATGGAGTTTTTATGGTTTGAGGGATTGTTTTATTCTTGGTGATCTTCAAGAATATTTGAAACAGTTAATTCTTTTACCAACACAATCTCAACATTGGAATGAAAATATAAATACAATAAATACAAATGATGAAAAAGTAGTGATAATTGAAAAGATATGCCAAAGAGTTGTTATGGAGCTTTATAAACAATCTTTAACACAACATTTAGATGATTTTTTAGATAATCATACTATTGATATGATGAATTTAATTCATGATAAAAAAATAAAAGCAAAACATATTATGGAGGGATAATATGATAGATGAAATTATACAAAGAGAATGGGAGTTTTTTCAAAAAGTTCATAATATAGGTGGAAGGGCTTCATGCCAAGATGATTTTGAAACTTTTTATCTTCAACGAAAAGGACAATTTGAAGTTTTTTATGATAATCTTTTACAATCTTATTTACAAGATCTCAAAGATGCTAAAGCAATTGGAAGAAATCTTGTTATGGAAAAATATGCTTATATGATGGAATCAACTGATTTTCAATATTTTCAAACAATTAAGGGAGATTTACCAGTATTAGATTTTAAACAAAGAGAATTGATTGATTATATATGTCAAGTAGAAGTACAAATGAGAGAAGAATTCAATCAAAAATATCCTAATCTTTCTTCTTTGATGAGGGATACATACAGTCATGAAGATCAACAAGATGATACTTCATTTGAAACTTATTTAAGAGGAGAGTTATCTACATATTCACCACAAACATTATGGTTATATGGGCAAATGATAGTTGATATGTTAAAAAGAAATGAAAATATGATTATACAGATTATGCATAAAACAATAGAAGCATATGGATATTCATCATTAGAAGAAGCTGAGGAAAAACATTCATAATTTTTATTCCAAAATAAGAAAGAGATAGAAGTTATATAGAAGATATGATATAATAATAGAAAGGATTTATAGAAGGAGGAATTTATCATGAAAATTTTATTATGCTGTGTTGCAGGAGTTACTTCTACATTATTTTCTTCAAAATTAAAAGATGCTGCATCAAGAAAAAGAGTAGATGCTACAGTATGGTCTGCTTCAGAAGTGGCTGTTGAATATTCAATTGGATTAGCAGATGTTGTATTAGTAGAACCTCAACTCAGATCATCTTATGAGAAAATCAAAGCATTAGATCCTAACAAACCAGTTCTTTTAATTAGTGATGAAGATTTTAAGAATTTCAATGCTCTCAAGATTTTTGAAATGGCTTATGATGCATGTCATAAATAATGATTAGATTGAATGAATAAAATTTATTCATTCTTTTCTTTTAGGAAAATGAAAAAAATATTTTATTTATTAATAATATGTTTATTGATAACAGCATGTCATTATAAACCATTGAAAGATAAAAATGAATTAAAAATTGTTATAACAAGTGATATTCATTATTTTTTAAAAGAATATTATAAAGATTGTGAGTGGTTTGAAGAATCTATTTTAAATAGTGATGGAAAAATGGTTACATATTGTGATGAAATCGTTGATGCCTTTATAAAAGAAATAGGAAAGATAGAGCCTGATTTGGTGATATTGACAGGTGATTTATCTTTTTATGGAGAAAAGGGAAGTCATGAAGAATTAGCTCAAAAATTTTTATCATTAAAAAATAAAGGAATAGATGTTGCAGTTATTCCTGGAAATCATGATATTGATAGTATTTATGCTAAAGCTTATGGTCAAGATGATTTTATAAAATTAGAAAATATTAATGCACAAACATTTAAACAAATATATAAGGATTTAGGATATCATATTGCTTATCATCAACATAATCAATCATTAAGTTATAGTATACAGCTCAATCAAGATTATACACTTCTAATGATGGATTCAACTGCACATCAGTTAACTGGTTCAGATTTTGATGTTGGTGGTTATTTTACAGAATCAACAATGGCATGGTTGGAAAATGAGTTAGAACTTATAAAGAATGATGGAAAAAGACCTATTGTTGCTATGCATCATAATTTAGCAGTACATAATGATTTATTAAATCAAGGCTATAATATTAAAAATAATGAGATTATAGCACAGTTATTTAAGAAATATAATGTTCCATTTGTATTAAGTGGGCATATTCATTGTCAAAATATAAAAAAGATAAATGGAATTTATGATATAGCATCATCATCTTTATTAAATGCACCTTTACAATATGGGATCATGACTTTGAATAAAGAAAGTATGAAATATCAAACACAATGTTTACAAATTTCACAAGATGCTAATCAATATTTTGATTTGGTTTCTTCAAATAAATTTACAAAAGATTTTGCAGTTATTACAGATAAGAATGTGCGAGAAAAAATGAAAGAAGTGATTGTAAAGGCTAATCGATATTATTTTACTGGAAATATAATGGATCATATTGATGAATTGAGAAATATGGAAGGTTATTCTTATTACAATAAAGAGGAGGGGCAGCAATTATTATTTTATAAAAAATATTTAGAAAGTATGATGAAAGAAAAAAATAATAATCAATCGTTAAATTTTATTTATTAAATAGAAATACTTTTTATTTAATTTTTTTCATGATAAAATAGTATTAATAAGGAATAATTTTGAAAGGAGAATATAATAAAATGAAATTAGGAGCTATTGAAGCAGGTGGAACAAAATTTGTTGTGGCTGTTGGGGATGAAAATGGAAATGTTTTAGAAAGAGATGCTTTTCCAACAACTTCACCAGAAGAGACTGTTGCTCGTATTTTTGAATTTTTTGATGGAAAGGATATAGAGGCATTAGGACTTGGATGTTTTGGACCTATTGATCCAGATTTAAAGAGTGCAACATATGGTTATATCACAACAACTCCTAAACCTGGATGGGGTAATTATAATATTGTAGGTGCATTACAAGAACATTATCCAAATTTACCAATTGGTTTTGATACAGATGTTAATGGAGCTGCTTTAGGTGAAGTTTATTTTGGAGCAGCAAAAGGATTAGACAGTGCTCTCTATTTAACAATAGGAACTGGAATAGGTGGAGGTGCAATTGTTGAGGGGCATCTTGTACATGGTTTACTTCATCCAGAAATGGGGCATATGTTATTACAAGTAAGGGAAGATGATCCATATAAAGGAAAATGTCCATATCATGCAACATGTTTTGAAGGTTTAGCTGCTGGTCCTGCTATTGAGGAAAGATGGGGAGTTAAAGGAAATGAACTTGCTGAAGATCATCTGGCATGGGATTTAGAAGCATGGTATATTGCTCAGGCATTGGCTATATATGTTTTAACAATATCACCTAAAAAAATTATTTTAGGTGGAGGAGTTATGCATCAATTACAACTATTCCCAATGGTTCATAAATATTTACAAGAAAGATTGAATGGATATATTCAAAAAGATGAAATTACAACAGATGCTATTAAAGATTATGTTGTTGCTCCTGGTTTGGGAGATAATGCAGGGGTATGTGGTGCATTAGCATTAGCAAAACTTGCTAAAGAAAGATAAGAAACATAGAGAATTTGAGACTATGTCTCAGTTCTTTTTTTATATAATTGTGAATGCAACCAATAGTTTCCTTTTTTCAAACTAAAATATCTTGTCGCAACTACATATTATTTTATAAAATGGAACTAGAGAAGGAGATAAAATAATGAATATAGAAATTGCAAATAAATTATTACAGTTAAGAAAAGAAAAAGGATTGTCTCAAGAACAATTGGCTCAAAAATTAGGGATTAGTAGACAAGCCATTAGTAAGTGGGAGAGAGCCGAAGCTTCACCAGATACAGATAATCTTATTGAATTAGCAAAACTTTATGATATTTCTTTAGATGAGTTATTATTACATGAACCAAGTTCAAAAGAAAAAAATGATAATGAAGAAACAAAAGATAATTATACTCATGTTGGTTTTGATGGTATTCATGTTAAAGATCATAAAGGTGATGAAGTCCATGTTTCGTGGGATGGTATTCATGTTAATGAAAATGGTGGACATGCTGTTGATGTTAGTAAAGAAGGGGTTTTCATAGATGGTAAGGAGCATCATAAAGAAGATTGGATGTATTGGAAAGATGAGAATAGAAAAAATAGTTTTCCTTTTGGAGCAATTTTGTTTTTTGGAGTTCTTATTTATGCTTTTTTAACAAATCAATGGGAATCTATTTGGATTATTTTGATTACTATACCTACTTTTGAAAGTTTAATGTCAGCATTACGTCAAAGAAAATTTTCTAAATTTGCTTATCCATTACTATGTACAATTATTTATTTATGGGTGGGTATATATTATGGATATTGGCATCCATTTTGGATTATCTATTTAACAATACCATGTTATTATTCAATTGCACATTATTTAGATCATAGATGAACTTCCTAAAGGAAGTTTTTTTAATAAAATATTGACATATAATATTATATGTCGTATAGTATTATATGAAATGAGGTGATTGTATGATATTTAATACAGGAGCTGCTTTATTAGATGCTATTGTTTTATCAGTAGTTTCTTATAATAAAGATGGAACATATGGTTATAAAATAACACAGGATGTTCAAGAGGTCATTAGTGTTAGTGAGTCAACATTATATCCAGTTTTAAGAAGATTATTGAAAGATGGATGTTTAGAGACTTATGATCAGGAGTTTCAAGGAAGAAATAGACGTTATTATAAAATAACAAGTTCTGGAAAAGTTCAATTAAATATGTATAAACAAGAATGGTATGAATATACCTTAAAAATTAATAAGTTATTTAATGGGGGAAATCAAGATGGATAGAAAAACATTTATGAGAGAATTAGATTTCTTGC
>CAJUOS010000052.1 GCA_910588075.1 uncultured Erysipelotrichaceae bacterium
CCTGGTGCTTCAACCCATTCTCCAATTATAGCAGTTGTTTCAGACTCAGGTATTTTCCAATAAGTATCAAAAGCTCTAAAATGATCAATTCTAACAACATCATACATTTGACTTGTTGCTTTCATTCTATCTACCCAAAATTGAAAATCATGATATTTTAAATAATTCCAATCATAAATAGGATTTCCCCATCTTTGTCCATATTTACTAAAATAATCTGGTGGGACTCCTGCAACAAAAGATGGTGTTCCATCTTCCTCTAATAAAAAACTAGATTGATTCATCCAGACATCAACAGAATCTAAACCAACATAAATAGGCATATCTCCAATAATTTGAATATTTTTTAAATTAGCATAATCTTTTAATGCTTTCCATTGTTTAAAGAAATAATATTGCAAAAAAATTTCATATGCTATATCTTTTATAAATGGAATTAATGAAAAGGATTTTTCTTGATTATAATATTTATATTTATCTTCCCATTCAGTCCATGCCTTTTGTCCATTTTGTTTTTTAAAAACTCTAAATAAAGCATAAGATTCAACCCATGAATTTTCTTTTAAAAATTTTCGATAATCATCATTTTCCTCAAAACGAGAAAAAGCTTTCAAATAAAGTTTTTCTTTTACCTTTCTAACATCTTGATAAGCGACAAAAGATAAATCATTATGAAAATATGTAACTTCATCAGCAAATAACAATCCTTCATCAACAAAATTATCCAAACACAAATAGATTTCATCACCTGCTTGAGATGATAATGGTTGATATGGTGAATTACCATATCCTAATGGATTAAGGGGTAAAATTTGCCAACAATGTAAATAAGCATTAGACATCTTATCTACTAATTGATATGCTTCTTTTCCAAAATCACCCACACCATACTTATTAGGTAATGATGAAATAGGAAATAAAAGTCCTGCTTGTTTTTCCATATGTTTCTCCTAATATCCTAAATTTTCTTTTACAATAATCACTTTAATTCTATTCATTTTCCCTTGATATCCTAATTTAACATAACTGCTACAAATACGTTCAGGACTATGACATTGCATACATTGACCTGTTTTTGTACAAGGTGTTTTTTTATTTAAACGCATTGCATTGGCTGGAGCACTACAATTTTTAATATGAGCAATAGCTTCTTCTTCATTATTAAAAATTTTATTCATTCCAGCAACAACAATAACTTCTTTTGGTCCATATATCATTGCTGAAACACGATTCCCTGTACCATCAACGTTATATAGGCATCCATCCATTGTCAACGCATTTGTACTTGTCATAAATACATCAGCAAAAAAAGCTTCTCTAAAACGATTTTCCATTTCTTCTCTAGAAATTCCTTCTTCATAACGATCTATAAAATTAACATCAAGATCTCTTAGTAAATCAATAACACCTAATTGTTGAAGTGTCATACTTCCCCCAACAGCCACCTTTTTCCCATTTGTTAAAGTATTCTTTAAATAAGCTTTTAATTCTTCTTCATTTTCTACAAACATACAAAGCATATTATGATTTTCAAAAGCTTTAATCAATTGATTACCTTTAATTAATAATAATTTCTCTAAATTTTCTTCCATAACTTCCCTCACCTTTTCTATATACACATACTATATTATATTCATATTTTAACAATATTCAACTCATATCAATAGACTTCCTAATTTAAAAATAAATAAAGCAACAAGATAAGCAATCCCACTTTGAAATAAAACAATAATCAATGCTTGTTTCCATGATCCTAATTCTTTCTTCATGGTTGCTAAAGTTGCAACACAAGGCATATATAAAACAGTAAATACTAAGAAAGTAAATGAACTCAAAGGTGTAAAAATAGTAATAAGAGCATTATTTAAAGATGTAAAATGAGAAGATGATGTTAAAACAGAGAGAGTTGAAACTACTGTTTCTTTGGCTGTAATACCTGTTATTAATGCTGTTGAAGCTCTCCAATCATCAAAACCTAATGGTTTAAATAATGGAGAAAAAATGGTTCCAATTGATGCTAAAATACTTTGAGAACTTTTTTCAACCATTTCTAATTGAAAATTAAAACTTTGTAAAAACCAAATAATAATTGATGATAATAAAATAACAGTAAAAGCTTTATGAACAAATCCCTTAGCTTTATCATAGATATTATAAATAATATTTTTATATGTTGGTATACGATAAGTTGGTAACTCTAATAAAAAAGGAATAGGTTCTCCCAAAAAAAGAGTTTTTTTCAATAGTAAAGCAGATAAAATAGCTACAAATATCCCTATACAATAAATAGTTATCATAACTATTGCAGCTTTTTCTTGAAAAAAAGCTGTTATTATCATTCCATAAATAGGTAATTTAGCACTACATGACATAAAAGGTATCAGTATCATTGTTAATTTCCTATCACGTACACTTGATAATGTCCTTGTTGACATAATTGCTGGAACACTACATCCAAATCCAATAAGCATGGGAACTATTGATTTTCCTGATAATCCTATATCTCTTAATGCTCTATCCATAATAAAGGCAACTCTTGCCATATAACCACTATCTTCTAATAAAGATAAGAATAAAAAAAGTATTATAATAACTGGTAAAAAAGAAAGAACACTTCCCAATCCTGCTAGAATTCCATCACATATAAAAGATTTCACCCAATTGGTAACTTGTAAATAGTTTAAAAAAGTGTCTATATATTGAGTTATATATTGAAAAAAACTTTCCATCAGATTTTGTAAAGGTTGTCCTAAAACATAAAAAGTCAAATAAAAAATCATTATTATTATTAATATAAAAATAGGAATACCTAAGTATTGATGAGTCAAAAAAGAATCAAGATAATCAGATATAATTTGTGCCTTTGTTTCTTTTACTCTTATAATACATTGTTGACAAATATGATCAATAAGTGTGTATCGCATTTGAATAAATGCAATATCCTTATCAACTTGTAATTTATTTTCCATATCTTTTATGATTTGATGAATATATTTTTGTTCATGATGAGTAATATGTAATTTTTGAATCATTTGTTTATCATCTTCTATAACTCTCATTGTACAATAATGAAGAGGAAGTTGTAACTGATATACCCTTTTTTCAATTATTGAAGAAATAAGAGAAATTGTTTCTTTCATCATACCATATGTTAAATCAATATGCCTTGTTGGATGATCTATCATATATTCAATTGTTTTTATAATTTCATCAATACCTTCTTCTTGACTAGCAGAAATAGGAATAACAGGCATTTGTAATTGTTTTTTTAATTTTTCGATATGAATTATTGTTCCACTTGTTTTAATTTCATCCATCATATTTAATACAAGAATCATTGGAATATTCAATTCCATTAATTGCAATGTTAAATATAGATTCCTTTCTAAATGTGTTGCATCTACAATATTAATGATAAAATGAGGTTTATCATTTAATAAATATTGTACTGATACAATTTCATCTAAAGAATATGGAGTTAATGAATATATACCAGGTAAATCTATTAATTCATATTGTTCATTATTTTTAATATATCCTGTTTTTTGTTCAACAGTTACACCAGGAAAATTTCCTATATGTTGATTTGATCCTGTTAAAGCATTAAACAAAGTTGTTTTACCACAATTTTGATTCCCAATTAAAGCAATCTTTTTGATTTCCATTGTTTTTATCCTCCATGACTTCTATTTGTGCTGCATCTCGTTTTCTTAATGTGAGAATATAATGACGTAAAAAAACTTCAATAGGATCTCCTAAAGGAGCAATCTTTTTAATTTTTACTTGAGTATTTGGTGTTAATCCCATTTCTAATAATCTTTTTCTTAATAAACCAGATCCTTTAATATTGATAATTCTAACAATCATATTTGGTTTTATATTATCTAATGTCATTCATATCCCTCCTTTTTATAATTATTAAATCATTCTATTTATATGTTATTTTTTTGAAATGAGTTGATAAATATTCTTTTATTCTATTTGACTTGTTAATATTATTTGATAAAATTGAAGAAAATAAGGAGAGATAATATGAAAAGATTATTAATTGTTGTAGATTATCAAAATGATTTTGTAAGTGGAAGTTTAGGTTTTGAAAAAGCAATACAACTTGAAAAAAGCATTGTTGAAACTATCAAAGAATATCAAAATAATAATGATGAGGTTATTTATACAATGGATACACATCCTCAAAATTATCTAGAAACATATGAAGGTCAACATTTACCTATTGAACATTGTATTGAAAATAGTAAAGGATGGGAACTTTATGGAGAAATTAAAAATCTTTTACAAGATTGTTTATGTTTTAAAAAAGAAACTTTTCCATCATTAGATTTAGCTAATTATTTAAAAGATAAGAAATATCAAGATATTACATTGGTTGGTGTTGTTTCACATATATGTGTTTTATCAAATGCTATAATGGTTAAATCTGCTCAGCCATATATTCCTATTCGTATTGATATTAACAAAACTGCAAGTGTAGATGAAGATGTTCATCAAAAAAGTATTGATGTAATGAAGTCCATGCAATTTGAAATTATTGAATAAATAGATATCATTTTTGTCTTATTCCTTAAATAGATATTGAATTTTATCAAAAATCAAAAAATACATTGTATACAATTATAAAAAAGAGTATAATTGCTTTAATTATAAGGGGGATAAATTTATGGAAATAAAAATAGAAAAAGCTCAAACACTTAAAGAAAAACCAGATCAAAATAATCTTGGTTTTGGTAAATATTTTACTGATCATATGTTTATGATTGATTGGAGCAAAGATCAAGGTTGGCATGATGCTAGAATTGTTCCATATGGTCCTATTGCAATGGATCCAGCAACAATGGTTTTACACTATGCTCAAGAAACTTTTGAAGGATTAAAAGCTTATCGTAATCCTAATGGTGATATATTACTATTTAGACCTGAAATGAATGCTCGTCGTATGATCAATTCAAATAAACGTATTTGCATGGCTGAACTTCCAGAAGATATGTTTGTTGAAGCAGTTGAAGCTATCGTTAAATATGAACAAGATTGGATACCAACAGCACCAGAAACTTCATTATATATTAGACCATTTATGTTTGCTTCAGAACCTGGTGTTGGTGTTCACCCAGCAAATAGTTATACATTTTTAATTATTTTATCACCTGTTGGAGCATATTATCCTGAAGGTGTAAATCCAGTCAAAATATGGGTTGAAGATGAATTTGTCAGAGCTGTTAAAGGTGGAACTGGATTTACGAAATGTGGTGGAAATTATGCTGCAAGCATCGCAGCACAAGTAAAAGCTGAACAAAATGGATATACACAAGTCTTATGGCTAGATGGAGTTCATAGAAAATATGTTGAAGAAGTTGGTACAATGAATGTTATGTTCTTAATTAATGATACTGTTGTAACTGCTGCTCTTGAAGGATCAGTTTTACCAGGTGTAACTAGAGACTCTATTATTCACATCTTAAAAGATTGGGGTTATAAAGTTGAAGAACGTGATTTAAGTATTGATGAATTAATGGAAGCTGGACGCAATGGTTCATTAAAAGAAGCATGGGGGACAGGAACTGCAGCAGTTATTTCTCCAATTGGTGAATTATGTTATAAAGGAGAAAAAATAACAATCAATAATTTCAAAACAGGTCATATTACTCAAAAATTATATGATACATTAACTGGAATTCAATGGGGAAAATTAGAAGATAAATATCATTGGACAAAAATTATTAAATAAATCGAGGGCCCCCTCGGTTTTTTTATAAATAAAAAGACATAATATTGTGTTATGTCCTTACTTCTCTTTAACAAGAGCATACATTTTCATATCTATTATATTATTATTTTTAAAAGCATTTTTATGTAAAGTTCCTTCATATTGAAAACCAACTTTTTCCAATACCCTACATGACGCTATGTTGTATGAAAAAGGCTCTGCAAAAATCCTTATAATATCTGTATGATTAAAAACATATTGACATGCTTGTTTTACTGCTTGACTTGCTATACCTTGATTCCAATATCTTTCTCCTACATAATATCCTAATTCAGCTGTTCTAAAATGAATATTTTCACATCGAAAAATTCCTATACTACCTACAACCTCATCATCTACTGTTATAGCAAAAGCAAAAACTTTATAGCTGTCTGATGATAACATTGCTTGAATATAGTCTTTTGCATCATTTTCTGTATATGGATATGGCAATCCATCTCTTAAATTTTCTAAAATCTTTTTATTATTTAATAACAAAAATAAAGCTTTAGCATCTTCTATTCGCCATTGCCTTATATGACACTGCAAAAACAATCCCTCCTCTTTTTTATTTTCACTTTTTTTATAAAAACATAAAAAATAAAAATATATGAATCATTAAAAATAATGGTATCAATAATATAAATTTCCAATGTTTTGTTTTATGATGAAAAATCATCATTGCTAATATTGCTCCTATACTTCCACCAAGTAATGCAAAAGCCAAAAGCATTCGTTCAGATATTCTCCATTGTCCTTTTATAGCTTTTCTTTTATCAATTCCATATAAAGAAAAAGTGAGTATATTAAAAATGAAAAAAATAACACTTTTCATATTTTACTTCCTTTTTATAATAATTTAATTCTTAATCTTAATTTTTATGTAGTTATTTAAAACTTTTTTCTGTAAGACCATCTTGTGCTAATAAATTTTCTAAAACTGTAACATCTGATGAAACATCCCATGCAGTATCTCTAAATAAATTATCCAATAATTTTTCAAATGCAGAATTAAGTGTATCCAAAGTATTTTCAATTTCTTTTTTAGAATTAAGAATATTTTCACCTTGTATAGGTTGTTGATCTAATTCTTTATACGCCTTTAATAACTTAATGGTTGTTGGTAAATAATACTTCATAAATTTACGAATATTTGGAATGTTTTCAGGATGTTGTTCTATATGTTGAAATATTTTTTGAACAATTAACTCTATTCTAGAAATTTTTTGAGAAATTTCTATTCCTGGTATATGATGGTTACATTGACGAATTTCTGAAATATATTGATGCCCTGTTTCTAAAACTTCTCTGACATCTTCAGACAATCCTTCATAACTATGTTCTTTTTGTGGTTTCTTTATTGTTTTAAGATATTCATTATATGCTTCATGCGTTACCATTAAACACTTTCCTTCTTTATCAAGATGTCCTTCTAAAAACCACCCCTTACTAATCATATTTTCTAAATCTTTTTTGATAAATTGAGATGATTTTTGAACTCCATATGACAATTGTTCAATATTAATATATGCTTTTCCACTTAATTCATGAATATACTTTTGAAATCTTTTTGTTTGAGAAAACATATTGGTTCCTTTATATCCTAATAACATAAATGAAATAAATAATAGTCCAAAAATAATGAGCAATGTTGTCATAGCAATATTTTTAGCAATAAAAAGTGTTCCCATTAGTATTCCTAAAAATGCAAGTATAAATATAGCACCCATTCCATATCCAATAGAAATCAAAATAATTCCCAACACTTGAGTTCTTGTTGTTCTTGCAAATAAATGAATATTATTTTCTTCCTTTGTATATGGTTGATATACTTTCTTTTGAGTTTGTTTATCATCAGTTTTTTGGAAGCTTTTTTCCATTTCATTCACAACACGAGTCATTGTTGAAGTAATTGTTTGGTTCAGTTTTTGAAAATCTTGAGAATCAACTGCATTTTGTACAATATCTCTAATATTTTCTCCCAATACTTCCCAATTATTCTTTGTCATAGTATCCCTCCTATACTGATGCATTTCTTAAAAATTATATCAAAAGTCAAGATGTATTACAAATATAAAATCACATAATGTATACTCTTATACTTAATAAAAAATTCTATATATTTGATAACCTGTATATAATAGTACTTCACGTTTTAAAAATTCTGCTTGACTGTTCAAGCTTTTATATCTCGTTGTAGGAGTTGGTGATGAATAAGCATTTATTTGATAATCTTCAGCCATTAATATTGCCCTTTTCATATGCAAGGGATCACTAACAATAATAGCACTACGATAGGCAAAATTATCCATTATTTCCTTAGCATATTTCAAATTATCTTGGGTAATTGTAGACTTCTCTTCTATCAATATATCTGTTTGTCTAATTCCCTTGTTTATTACATATTCTCTAGCAACAAATGAATCAGAATGTTGATTTCCTTTTCCATAACCACCAGTTAATATTATTTTTTGAGCATAGCCATGTTGATATAACCATATCCCATGATTTAAACGTTCTTGAAATACTGGACTGACTTTATCGTTATAAGTACTAGCTCCTAAAACAATGATAACATCTGCTTTCTTCTTATCATCTATTTTACTATAACAAATAATACTTATAGCATTAACAATATACAAAAAAAGAAAAATACACATACATATTAATATAAATTGAAAACATTTTTTACTTATTTTTCGCATAAAATATCTCCTTTTCTTATCTTTATCATAGCATAATTTGAATGATAATGACATCTTCTCTCTATGATGAACAATTCGACAAGTTTGACAAAATATTGACAAAGATATATAATTTTCATAATTCCAAATATTGGAATTTTTTATAAAATAAGGAGAAGGAGTTAAAATATATGAAAAAGCAGTATATTGAAGATGATGTATATACAGCATTACAAAATAGACTTCATTTTTTGTTTAATGAATTTGAAAACATATATATATCTTTTTCTGGTGGAAAAGATAGTGGTCTTCTTCTTAATCTTGTTTTAGATTTTAAAAGAAAATTTTATCCAGATAAAGTTATCGGTGTTTTTCATCAAGATTTTGAAGCACAATATACTTTAACAAGTGAATATATTGAAAGAACTTTTGAAAGTATAAAAAATGAAGTTGAACCATATTGGGTATGTTTACCTATGGCTACAAGAACTGCCTTAAGTAGTTATCAAATGTATTGGTATCCTTGGGATGATACAAAAAAAGATATTTGGGTAAGAAACATGCCTCAAAAAGACTATGTCATTCATTTAAATAATAATCCTATAACAACATATCGTTATAAAATGCACCAAGAAGACTTAGCTAAACAATTTGCCAGATGGTATAGATTATCCCATAATAATAAAAAAACTGTTTGTTTATTAGGAATGAGAGCTGATGAATCTTTACAAAGATATAGTGGATTTCTTAATAAAAAATATGGTTATAAAGGTGAATGTTGGATTAGTAAGCAATTTAAAGATGTGTGGTGTGCCTCGCCATTATATGATTGGTCCCATAATGATGTTTGGCATGCTAATTACTTATTTAATTATGATTATAATAAGTTATATGATCTTTATTATAAAGCAGGCTTAAAAGTATCACAAATGAGAGTTGCTTCTCCTTTTAATGACTATTCAAAAGATGCTTTAAATTTATACAGAGTTATTGATCCTGAAGTATGGACAAAACTTATTGGACGAGTAAAAGGAGCTAACTTTGCATGTATTTATGGTAAAACAAAAGCAATGGGATATCGTAATATTTCACTACCTAAAGGTCATACTTGGAAATCATATACAAGATTCTTATTAGACACTTTGCCTATTCGACTACGTTATAATTATGCTAAAAAATTCAATACATCTATTCATTTTTGGCATGAAGTTGGTGGTGGCTTAGATGAAGAAGTCATTCAAGAATTAGAAGAACATGGATATAATATTCAAAGAAATGGTATATCTAATTATACCCTTAACAAAAAATCTAGAATTATTTTTAAAGGTAATATTCCTGATGATACTGATGATATTAAGTCATCTAAAGATATTCCTAGTTGGAAAAGAATGTGTTATTGTATTTTAAAGAATGATCATATTTGTCGTTTTATGGGCTTTGGTTTAACAAGAGAACAACAAAGACGAATAGATCGTATTAAAAGAAAATATGAAAGTATAGAGGAAATAAAATTATGACATCAAAAAGTCCTGTTTATCATATTATTGCTGTTCCTATTGAAAAAATAGAACCTAACACATATAATCCCAATACTGTTGCTCCACCAGAAATGAAATTATTATATGATAGTATTAAAGCTGATGGATATACAATGCCTATTGTTTGTTATTACGACAAGGAAAAAGATACATATATTATTGTTGATGGCTTTCATAGATATAGAGTTATGCTTGATCACAAAGATATTTATGAAAGAGAAAATGGCTTACTTCCTGTTTCAGTTATAGATAAATCACTTGATAAACGTATGGCAAGTACCATTCGTCATAATCGTGCTCGTGGTAGTCATGATGTTGATTTAATGAGTAATATTGTTAAAGAACTACATGAGTTAGGTCGATCAGATGCGTGGATTTCTAAACATCTTGGTATGGATAAAGATGAAATCTTAAGATTAAAACAAATTACTGGCTTAGCTGCTCTTTTTAAAGATATTCATTTTGGACAAGCATGGCAACCTGTTGAAGATGAAGATGAACAAACAAAAAAGTAGATTAACAAATAAAGTTAATTTACTTTTTTCTTTTCTTAAACTTATCTTTAGCATATTCATAAGCTTCTTGAATATATGGTTTCAACTCCTCAAAAGTTTCATGAGTTGGGTTTAAAATAGAAATCCATCCCATCCAAGCATATACGGGATGTGGCAATATCTTATTTAATTCTGTAAAATCATAATTCATATCTACCACCTCACCTGCATGTGGACGTTTTGGTATTTGCCCAAAAAGTTGGATGAAAGTTTCTTTATAAACACCTAGATTAACTCTATAAATATTTTCTCTATCTAAATTTGATCCTTGATCATTTTTTCCATTTTTCTCTTTTATAGTTAATATATATATTCCTCGCTTTAAGACATTTTGAGGATTATAAAATATATTTTTTTCTCCCCAACTTTCTATTAAAACTGTATCTTTTAAATTTTCTAAACAATATTGTAATATTTCTTCTGATTTCATTTTTTATCTTTCCCATCTCAGTTATACTTTTTTATAAGTTGACTAGACCAAATAAACAATTGATTTGAATAATTATCAAAGTTATCATTCGTTATTTTTTCTTCTAATTGAATATTAAAATATAAATTGATAATCTTTTTATCTTCTAAGTCTAGTTTATCTATTAATTCTTTTTTCTTATGTATATATTGATGTGTGTTCAAAAAATATTTAGCTTGTAATACAAATATTGATTGCTTGTATAATGCTTTTAATATTGTCATGCTCTTTTCATGAATCATATTATGACAACAAGCATGATAAATATTACAACTTCCTATTAAAATAGCTTGTTTTATATTTTCTTGTTTTATAAACGGTAATATAAAATCTAAATTTTTATAAATAGGTTTCGTATCATAATAAAATTGAAACAAATCTGATTTTTCCCAACAAATGATTTCATCTCTTCCTGATAAAAAACCACAAATTTTTTCTCTATATGACATTTGAGAAATAATTTGGTCATATTGTTTTAAATCATCTACTGTTAAAGTGTCAAAGATAACAACAACATCTATATCACTATTTTCTGTTGCTTCTCCCCTAGCATAACTTCCTTGTAATCCAATAAAACAAATTCTTTCTTTAAAATTCAATAATATCTCTTTTTGAAATTGTTCAATCCATTCTTGTATATTTAACATTTCTACTCCTTTCAAATTTATCTTTTACATCTTTATTATCATATTTTTCTTCTTGCTTTCTTATATATGCACTTCATTAAAAAACTTTTAATGAATATTATTTCTTCTTTTTCCTATCATATCTATTACTGTCAATTTCATAACAGTTGTAACTTTTATCATATCTGTATTAAACTGAAAGTCTTCTGCATGGTATTGTCTCATCAAAATCTTTAATGCTTTATATTTATCTTCATCTGGAACAATTTCCATAGTTCCATGTCCAATGACACTTGCATATCCCATAGTACAACTCATTCTTTCTTCATAAAGAATAAAATTATGATCACAATCCATTTCAAAAGTTATACGATTATCCTTGGCTATTAAATCTAATTTTTTTCCTTTCATTGCACAATGGAAATATAAATAAACTTGTTCTCCTTGAACTTCCAATCCAAAATTTAATGGAACAATATATGGAAATCCCTCATCATTCATTACTATTCTACACAATCACACTTTTTTATAATTTCAATCATTTCATTAAAATCAGTTATTTCTCTATCATTTCTTCTCATATCATTTTTTCTCCTTCATTTTCTTAATTTTACTTTTTATCATAACATTTATAAATTCATTTATCTAATTATATATTATTCTTAAAATAAAAAGGTAAAAGAAAGAAATATTCTTACTACCTATAAACTACATTTTCAATAAAATCTTTTTACACTGTTTTTACAATAATTTATCTTTTTAATTTAACAAGATATTCTGTTGTTCCTTCTTCAAATATTTTTTCATTTGTTAAATGAAAACCATGTTTTTGATAAAAAGAAATAGCTCTTATATTCTTTTCTAATGCCCATAAATGATTTGCATGCAGCTCTTTTATTGCATATGTAATAAGTTTATCACCAATTCCTTGACTCTGAAAAAATGTATCTACATATAACTTACAAATTTCTGTTGTGTTCATTTGGATAAATCCTTTTATAATACCACTATCAAATACATATATATTATTTAATATCTTCTCTTTCTTAAAATAACTATCTATTAATGAAACAACTTGTAATTCATCAAATGAAAATTTTTCATCTTTAAATATAGGAAAATAATTCATTCTATTATTGAAGATATAAATTTCTGCTATTCTTGATAAATCATTTGTTTTAGCTTTTCTAATATTCATAAATATTCTCCTTATTACTCTTTATACAACTTTAATACTACATTCATCAAATTCTTATAAAGAATATTCCTATTTATTTTTTCACATCCCATAAATTATAACTATATTTTATGAAAAATGACTATTTTTTCTTTTAGTGATATTTTTTCTATTTCATATCCATATTCTTTTTTATAAGTTAAAAATGAATGATTTATATCAAAACCTAAAATTTTTTTTATTTCTTCAAATGATAATTTATTTTAATATCCATGATCAACATGAATCCAACTTTCTCCCTTATTCCTTACTAAAATCCATTTCCAATCATCATAAGTACTATAAGGGTTTAATGAACTATCTCCACCTGATGAATCTACATCAAATTTTGATAGCAAAACAATAACTACTTCTTTATTATTTCTATCTGCCCAATCCTGATAATCCAAAGACATTTTATCTCCTGCATAATATATTTCTTTTAAAGTACATCCATTCCAAGTATCATTAAATTCTTTAGTAATAGTGTTTATAGCACTTTTTATATCTTTTTGAGAATATATTTCTGAACTAATTTCTTTAATTTTAACATTTTCTATATTACCGCCATTTTTTCCACATCCAGTAATACCTAAAAACATAGTTCCACATAACAAAATCGCTACAATCTTTTTTTTCATAAAGCCATCCTTTCAACAAATTGTAATTTAGTAATTACTTATATAACCAATATTTACTATCAATGTTTATTATCAAAATTTAAAAATGACATTATTACTGCTATTGCAAAATTTATACTCATTATAATATAAGTCATATAAAGTATATTACTTTTATCCCAATTATCACCATATATTGAATTGAAAATAATATTAAAAACAAATAATACGCAAACAGAAATTAAAAGTATTTTTTGAATAATTTTAAGTATCTTTTTTCTTTTCTCAATTTGTTTAGTTAAAATTATCAAATTTTCTTCTGCACAATTTATATATTTTCCATTTTCTATTTTTTCACCACTTAAAAATTCATTAACACTAATATCTAATTCATTACATAAATCTTTTAATAAAGAATAATCTGGCATTGTTTTTCCATTTTCCCATCTGCTTATTGTTTTATCAGTAACTCCCATTTTTTCTGCAAGTTGTTCTTGTGTCATATTTTTTTCTTTTCTTCGTTCTGCAATAAATTTGCCAATTTTATCTTGATTCATTATTATCCCTCTTTTCAAAAAAAATTATACATTATTTTAATTAAAATATACAGGACAGAAAGTGAGAGTTAGATAAATATTATAATACTTTTCATATCCTTTTAAAAGTTATTGTGTACATTTTCTTTTAAGAAATTCAAACAGTTTTATAATTTTTTATGTACCAAATCAAGAGTTACTTTTTAGCAGGATAAGGGTGTATTACAAACAACTTGCCAGTGGCAAGTTTATACCTAAAATAAAGGGTTTCTTAGATTTTGAATTGTATTACAAAATCTTTTTTGTTTTACTTTCGTATTACAAGAAAATAGAAAATATTATATAAAAAGGGCTAGTTATTTTACAATATGTATTACAAATAACCCGTTTTTTCTACCTAAAAACTAACCAATTTGTACCAAAATTTGATATTTTTAAAAGAAAT
>CAJUOS010000053.1 GCA_910588075.1 uncultured Erysipelotrichaceae bacterium
GAATAGCTATCTCTCGATAACTATCCCTTAATCCTCCACTCTTGACACGGAGCCTTTCTTATCTATTTTCTTTTTAATTTAACAATAGTTTCTAACTTAGAAGCATAAGGATACATATCTAATGGAATCATTTTTTCAATATCATAATAACGTTTTAATTCCTCTAAATCCTTTGCCAATGATGATGGATGATTACTCACATAAATAACATCCTTTATCTTAGCTAAAATTAAACTTTGTTTTATAGCATTACTCAATTCTTCTTTTCTTATAATGACAGTATCAAAATGTTTGTTTTTGCATTGTTGAATAACTGCCTCATCAATATTTTTACATATAAAATGAACATTCTCTTTTCTTAAAAATTTAGCATTATCTTGAGCATCTTTAATATGATATTTCTTTTCATCTATACCTACAACTTCATTTTCTAATGATAATTCTAACAAGCCTATTCCACAACCTATTGATAAAACACTCTTATCTAGTGATATAAACGATTTTATCATACTTAACTTTTTTTCCTCCATTAAAGGATGAATAGGAAATTCTGATTTTATAGAATAAACATATTGTTGATTAAAACATGAGAAAGGTAAAGTAGATTGACCATAAATCTTTTTATATCCTTGTAATTCAAAATCCTGATATCGAGATGTATTTATTGTATAATAAATACTTTTAACTTCCTCAATTTGACTTATTTCCTTAACAACATTTTCACTTATTCCATCATTTCCAGTTACAAATAAAACTTGAACAGATGCTCCTATATGTTTAATTTGGAGAAAACGTAATCCCTTTTTAACTTTATCATTATAATCTCTTGCTTTATTCGCATTTAAAATGATTTCAATTTTTCCAATAATTTGATTAATTAAAGGATCATGCATTTGACATTGATTCATCAATGTTAAATACTTTGATTCTCTTTGATAAATCCCCACAACAACTTTTCCTTTGAAATATGTAATAGGTAAAGATACAACTTGCTTATATCCTTTAGTAAGTGGACTAGCTATAACATTTTGAATAGGCAAAGCTTCAACATCATAACTTGTATACTTTTTGAAAGCATCTTTTAAAATTCCTTTTTTATAAAGTAATTGTTTTTCATACTTTAATGCTGTTAAAGCACAACCTTGGCAATACTGATCTTCTTTACAAAAAGAAGGTACACGTTCAGGAGAAGTTTTTACATATTTAACAACTTTTCCTTTTAAAAATTTACGATTACGACTATCTAATTCTACTTCAACAACTTCACCTGGTAAGGCATTATCTATAAAACAAACCTTTTTATCTACATATCCAATTCCTTCTCCATTAATTCCTAATTTTTTGATTTCAATTCTTTCATTTCTCATTTTTCATTCTCCCTAAATATAAAAGATTTGTTATATACATACCAATATAAAAAACTTCTGCAGCCCAATCAAATACAAATAAAACAACAATAATAAATGCTAAAGGTCCATATACAGATTGAAAATCTGCAAAACGAAAATATATATTTAAACCATAGTATAACACTAACATTAAAGCAGAAGCTGCCAACGCTCCTTGAAAAGCATCTATCCAATGTATACGTATACGAGGGACTATCAAGTAAATACACATAAGACAAAAAACAATTAAAAAATAAAGAAGCATATGTCTAATTCCAAAAAACGAATACATAATATTAAATACATATGCCAATGGTCCAATAGCCATAACACCAATAATCCCTATAAATAAAACCAATAAAAAGAAAGTAATTTTAAAAGTATTGATATAATATCCTATAATACTTTCCTCTTTATTATGGTGATACATATTTTTAGAAATTTCATATATATTTCCTACACCTCTTGACACTGCATAAAAAGAAAAAATAATTGTAATTAAAGCAACTGTATTAATAGAACGTGATTCTAAAATATTAATAAGCATGACAGAATATTCGCCTACCACATAATGTCTAATTAAATTTTCAATAATTGACATATCTATATGAAATAAAGATGTCCCAACAGCAATTAAAGAAAAAGCAGGAATTAAAATCAATAAAAGATAAAATGATAACGCTGCAGGGGCATATGATGGAACCACTTCTCTATAATCATCATATATTTGAATACATTTTTGATAAAGCTGAATGATTTTGTCTTTCATGATTTTCCTCCATATGAATAAGATAAAGGAAAAACATTAATCATGTTTTTCCTCTTCATCACTTTCATCACTTTCTTCTTTTAAAAGTTCTAACTGTAATTGAACAATACGATTTTTATCTATCTGTTTAACTGTCAATAAAGTATTATCTATCTTTAAAACTTGATTCAATTCAGGACTTCCATTACATTGTCCTAAAACCAAACCACCAATAGATTCAAAATCTTCAGACTCAAATGCAGTATGACAATTCTCATTAATTTCATCAATATTCAAACTTCCATCAATTAAATATTGTCCATCAGCCAACTCAATAATAGCTTTCTCTGTATCATCATATTCATCATCAATTTCACCAACAATTTCTTCAACAATATCTTCCAGTGTAACAATACCACTCATTACACCATATTCATCTAATACAATAGCCAAAGAAATGTGTTCTTGTCTCATTGCTTCAAATACATCAGATACATGATTAAATTCATAAACCACAAAAGTTTCACGCATAAATTCTTTCACATCAAATTTAGATTTAACAACCTTTGATAACATTAAATCTTTAATATGAAGAACTCCTATAATTTCATCATATGATTCTGAATGAACAGGTATTCTCGAAAATTGACTTTCTTTGAAACTTTTCATCAAATCATTATATGAAACATCATCTGGAACACTAACCACATGAATACGTGGTGTCATTATTTCTTTAATCTCAGTATCTCCAAATTCAAAAACATTATGAATCATTTCTTTTTCTTCGTCTTCTAAAACGCCTTCTTCATGAGAAACTGTTACTATTGTTTTTAAATCTTCTTCGGTCATTGTTGGTCCACTGTTTTTATCTCCACCAAATAACTTAATAAAAAAAGAAGAAATAAAATTCAATACAGCCACAACTGGCTTAAAAATAATAGATAAAAATTTGATAAAACGACATACAGCAAAAGTAATAGACTCAGCGTTTTTAGTCGCTAATGACTTTGGAGTAATCTCTCCAAAAATCAATATTATCAATGTTACAAATCCTGTTGCAATAGCAACCCCTGCTCCCTCATTACCAAAAATTGAGATTACAAAAGAAGTTGTCAATGATGAAGCCGCAATATTAACCAAGTTATTTCCAATAAGAATAGCGCTTAATAGACGATCTTGATTCTCCAATAAATTATCAATAATCTTTGCACTTTTATTATTTTCTTCAGCTAAAGTTCTAATCCTAATTTTATTGACTGACATAAAAGCAGTTTCACTCATAGAGAATAATGCTGATAAAAAAATCAATACAATAAATAATGCAATCATAACTATCTGATTCGGGTCCACTTATAAAAAATCTCCTTATTTTAATAATTTATTCAATCTTAATACAAACAACTTAAAAAGTCAAATTTCTAAGTTATTAACATATATAATAGTATAATCAAATTTTATGAATTATCAATATCAAAAAAGAAGGAAATGATAAAATATGTTAAAAATTGCTCTTACAATGCGTATGAAAGAAGATCAAATGACTCTTTTCATAAACAATACCTATTGCCAATTCCTAACACCTTATTTTCAAATTGAACCAATTTTACCCAGAAATACCCATCATTATTATGATATCGTTCAAAGAAATGATGCTTTACTTATCTGTGGTGGAGATGATATTCATCCCTCTTATTTTCATCAAAAAATTCATCCAAAAACAAATTTAGAAAACCCTTTAATAGAAACTATGGATTTTGCATTAGTTCAACAATTTTATTCTGCTCATAAACCTATTATTGGTATATGTCGAGGAATTCAAATTTTAAATACTTTTTTCAAAGGTTCTCTTATTCAAGATATTCCAACACAATACTCAACACCTATTAATCACAGCCAAGATTTTCATTCTATTCATATTCAAGCCCATACATTTTTA
This sequence comes from uncultured Erysipelotrichaceae bacterium, assembly GCA_910588075.1. Lineage (GTDB taxonomy): Bacteria > Bacillota_I > Bacilli_A > Erysipelotrichales > Coprobacillaceae > MGBC163490. The sequence continues at coordinate 4,073 of CAJUOS010000053.1, forward strand.
TCTCATTATTTTCCATCTCATCTTCAGGTGAATTCATTTCATCATCAAAACATAGATAGAATTGCACCAATTTTTCATATTAATGCCATTAGTGAGGATGGCTTCATTGAAGGAATTGAAAATCATCGTATTCTGGCTTTTCAATGGCATCCTGAAAGAATGAATGCTCATTCTCAAGAAATCTTTATAAAATTAATCATTGATTTTATTCATCGCTCTTCTTGAGTTCTTTTAATATTTCTAATATTTCTTTATGATGTTTTCTTTTTTGAACTAAATAAAGTATTGGAAAAACAATACAACAGGTTGCAATAATTCCTAAAAATGACATAATGAGTATTTGATTAATGAATTGCATATTGACTCCTTCTTTCTTCATCAAACTATTTATCTAAAAAACATTTTGTAATAACCATTTTGCAACTCCATCCTCATCATTTCTAGGAATAATTTGTGTTGCTATATCTTTGAGTTCTTGTACTGCATTTTCAACTGCATAAGCCTCATCAGCCATAGAAAACATATCTATATCATTGTTTCCATCTCCAAAAACAACAACCTTATGACAATTAAGATACTCCTTTAATTCTTGTATAGCTGATGATTTTGAGGCTTTTAAAGGCATCAATTCTAACCATTGACTATGTAAATAGATATCCTCTTGAAATAAACAATGATATTTATTTTTATATTTTTCATAAAATGGTTTCAATTTTTCATATTCATCAATACATGTTACATAAAAACAATCGCCCAAATATAATTGATTAATACTTTTTACAGGATTCTTTCTTATATCTCCTTGTCTTGTATAAATAAAATCTTGCATACCTTTCGTATTTAATTCTTCTATAAAAGAAAACTTTTCTTTTTGATTTATATATGAATAAACAATAGGATATATTTGATGACTTGTTAAATCGTTAATCAATTCCTTAATCTCACTATTCCCAAAATAATGTGCCAACAAAATATCTTGAGATTCATTATCTACAATAAGAGTACCATTATAAATAATAAGTGGAATTTTAGCTTTTAATCCTTTTGTTACTTTATGTGCTGTTTGATATGACCTAGCTGTTGCATATGAAAAAATCATTCCTTTTTCAACAAGATCATTTATCGTTTGACTTGTTAATTGACTTATTGTTTCATCACTTCTTAATAATGTTCCATCTAAATCTGAAACATATAAAATTTTCTCTTTCATATACAACTCCTTATATATTATTTATGTATATTATATCATTGAAATAAAATAAAAAAAGTTGAAAATTATCAACCTTTTAATCTCCCACACCAAAATCTGTAGGGGTATATAAAAAATCATATCGAGAATCTTCAATAAGATCATTATATTTATTTAAAAACCAACAAACCAAATCATCATCTCTTTTAATAGTTGTAGAATTATTACGATAAATATTAATAGTTCCATATTGAAAATAGGTTTGTAAAATCATCATATCATTATCAATCATTTGCTTTGTTTGTCCCTGTATTCCTACCATTAAACATGGTGAATCAAAATATCTTTTTAATTGTTCTATCGAAGTAAAGTGAGCATTTTTATTCAAAACAACATTTCTAAACTCTTCATCAAATGTTTCTACTCCTATCTTCACTATTACTTTTATTCCAAAAAATTGTCTTATTTCTTCAATTTTTTCATGATATAACCAATGACTTTCAATAAATAATGTATGAATATTTTTTTCATTAATAATATCTTTAATATTTTGTAAAGTTTCTTTAGGTAATTCAAAAATACTTGCTGAATCAATGACTTCTAAAACTCCATATTTTCCTGTTACCTTTTTTAATACTTCTTTATTGATTTGAATAATTTCTTCTTCACAAGTTGAATTATCTTCTATATAATCACAAAAAGTACATTTTGACCAAATACATGGAAAAGATTTTAACAAAACGATTTCTCGCTTTATTTTACTTTTAATTTCGCTATATCTTTCCATTACATTCTCCATCTTTCTTCTAATTTTCCTCTTTTAATAATCAGCTTTGTTAAAATAACAGCAATAAGTTTATCAGTGTAATCTGTCAATACTTGAACAACAAAAATACTCATCACTAAATTCATTCCAAAATGATGTAAAATCACAACAATAGCACTACTTGCTCCAGAAGTTATTCCTTGAAATAAACAAGCTGTTATCAATGCACTTGCTATTGATGTTGGTATTGCTATAAGGATATTTCCTATTATTGTTTTCCAACCTTTTAACCAAGCCGTATGATAAAGGATTCCAGCAAAAAAGCCAGTCAATAATTGGACAGGAGCATAATAAAATGAATATACATCAAATAATACTCCACTTGTCAAACTTCCTAATACACCAGTTAACATGGCATATTTAGGACCTAATAGTCCTGCTACAAGAATTGTTCCAATAGAATCCATATAAAATGGTATGGAAAAAGTCATAGCAATAAATGCGCCAACTACATTAAGAACAATTCCTATTGTTATTAGCATTTGTTTCTTTGTTTCTTTTTTCATATTTAATTTTCCTTTCTTCTAAAAAACAGTTAGAAGCCAAATATAAAATAAAAAAGATGACCCAGCCATCTTTTCTTCTTATATTCTTAGTTTTTTATACTGGGTTTGGCTCTCGAACCAGTGTCATAAAATGACATATATAGAATAACATACTTATTAAAAAAAGTGAATACTTTTTCTAGTTTTCTATATCTTTAAATTATAATTATCAAAAAATTTTCAATCATTATAATATAACTATTGATATGTTTGAATATGTTGATACAATGCTCCTATCAAATTAGCATCATTTTTATAAAAACATGGAACAATATCAGGTCTATGAACATCAAATCCTAAATTATCAAATATTTTATTTAAATTCTTTTGAATTAATTCTATCAATAAAGGTTGAGCACTAATTCCTCCACCAATCGCTACTTTTTCACAATCAAAAATAATATGAACATTAAATATTTGAGTTGCAACTTCTAAACAAAATTGATCAATCCCTGCAATAACTTTCTCATTTCCATGATTAGCCATATCAAATATTTCTATACCTGTAAATTGCTCATTTGTTTCAAGTTGTTCTTGTACTCTTGATAAAAGACCATCTATCCCATTACGAGTTGACCAAGCAAAATCCCATCCTAATGGATCATGGCAATTCGTTTTTACAAAAGAAAACTCACCTGCACTAAAATGTTGGCCTGTATGAACTTTATGATTTTTAATTAAACATCCACCTATACCTGTTCCTAAAATAACAACAGCGCCATCTTGAATATCTTGTAAATGTCCATATCCTATTTCTGCATTAGCTGCACATTTGGCATCATTTCCTATTGTGATATTAACAGGACATCTTTGTTTTAAAACTTTTACAGTTTCTAATTTATCTATATATCGTAATGCTCCTCCTGTATATGAATATCCTTTTTCTGGATCTATAATACCTGGCATTGATATAGCTATACCTTCAATATCTACCGCATATTGATCATATAATTTCCCAATTGTTTCAATAAAATTATCTAGAGTATCCCTTGGTGTAGGTACACTTGATTTTTCTAAAATCTTTAAATCTTCTTGAATGAGTGCATATTTTATTGCACTTCCCCCAACATCTAATGTTAAATACTTTTTCATACTCTTCTCCTTAAATTTTATATTATACAAATGATAAATGAATAAAGAATTAAAAAATCAATAGTTCTTATTCATGATTTTTATTAAACTTTTTTTATGATTTTTTAATAATCTTATATATCTATAATTATTTTATATTTGTTAAAATAAAAAGTAAATAAGAATATAACGTTTTCAAAAAAAGAAAAATCGAGACTAGTCTCGATTTATGCTTCTACCATTTTCATAGCAACCATAGTTGCTTCTAATTTACTAAAATTCTTAGCAATATTTAAACCATGATCTCCAATTCTTTCAAAATCAGTAAGTGTCTTTGTATAAACTACACTATTTTCAGCACTACATATTTTCTTTTTCAAACGGCTTAATTGATTAACTGTAAATTCTTGTGTTGTAGCATCTATATTATCTTCAATAATATCAACTTTATCTACAATATCATCTAATTCATCATAAGAAAGAATTTTTAATTCATCAAGAATATTATTGGCAAGACTACTCATAATACCAATTTCTTCCATAGCTTGAGCAGAAAAATGTTCATCATCTTCATCTAATTTTTTAGCTCTTTCAGCAATATTAACAGCATGATCCCCAATTCTTTCTATATCAGCAACCACTTTTAAAAACAAACCTATATTTTGTGCCCCTTCTACTGGGAATTCATTAGAGATGGCAATTGTTGTAAATTCTATAATTTTTTTGTTTAAATAATTAATATATTCTTCATTTCTAATGAGTTTTGAATATCTTTTCTCATTAAAATTTATCATTAAATCAAATGATCTTCTTACATTTTCTGTTGCTACTGTTAGCATATTTTGAGTTTCATTAAATAATTGTGTATTAGCAAGAGCACTTGTTCCGATATGATACTCATTTGTAAAAATATTAAAATCAAGATATTTTAAAGTCATGTAATCTTCTTGTCCTTCTATTTCTGGTAAGATCAAATAAGATAATGCAACCAACTTCTTTCCAATTGGTAATAAAAGAATTGTTGTTACAATATTAAAAACAGTATGTACATTAGCAATTTGTGCAGCAACATTTGTTGGATTTAACCATTGAATAAATGAAGAAAATGGTGTCAACAAACTAATCGTAACAAAAATAATTGTTCCTATAATATTAAATGATAAATGTAAAATAGTTGTTCGTTTTGCATTTCTCCCTGTACCAATAGAAGCCAATAAAGCTGTAATACATGTTCCTATATTTTGACCAAATAAAACATAAATAGCAGATGGTAATGTAATAACACCACTAATTGCCAGTGCTTGTAAAATCCCAACAGAAGCTGATGAACTTTGAATAATAGCTGTAAATAAAGCACCAACTACAATACCTATAAATGGATTTTCAAATTTTGTAATCAAACTCACAAATTCAGGCATTGTTCTTAATGGAACCATTGCTTCTGACATTAATTCCATTCCCATAAATAAAATACCTAATCCAGCAATAATGCCACCAAAAGCATCTAATCTTTTATTTGAAAAAAAGACAATCAGAGCAACACCAATAAAGGCTATAACAGGAGCCAAAGCAGTAATATCAATTGCAATTAATTGTCCTGTAATGGTTGTTCCAATATTGGCTCCCATAATAATCCAAACTGCATTTTCTAACTTCATTAAACCCGAATTAACAAAGCCTACTGTCATAACTGTTGTTGCAGAAGATGATTGAATCAGTGCTGTAATCAAAGCTCCAACCCCAACTCCAAGAAAACGATTTGATGTTAATTTTTCAAGAATCGCTTCCATCTTATTTCCTGCAGCTAGTTCTAAACCATTTGACATCATTGTCATTCCATATAAAAATAATGCCAAACCACCTAACATAGAAAAAATATTTGAAATTTCCATGATAATCCTCCTATTTTCATAAAAAAGATTAACATTTCATCAATTTAATGTAAATAAACTTAACAGAAACTTAACATAAGTCTATTCATTTTATATAAATTTGTGAATAACTTTGTCAACAAATTATATTTTATTAGATAATTTATCATTATTTATCTATTTATAAAATTTAAAAAAATCAGGTTATCCCTGATTCTATAAATCACATATTCCTTTTCCTTCTCCATACATAGAATACCAATCCTTATTAAAATCATCTACTGCTTTTTCAATACTAGGATTAGCAAAAATTTGTTTTAGAATCCCTACTGGTGCAGTAATTGCATGAGATCCATAATTAATTGAATCCTTTACTTGTTGTACACCTTTAAATGAAGCAGCTATAATTTTACTATCATATCCATCCATCATTATTCTATTTGATAATTCTTGAATTAATTCCATAGGATTGCTTCCTAAATTTCCAATTCTATTCACATATGGAGCAATATAATCAGCACCAGCTGCTAATGCCATATAAGCTTGCATTAAATCATATACTGCAGTTGCTGTTACATGAATACCTTCTGCTTTTAGTTTCTTTATAGCTTTTATTCCTTCATATGATACTGGTACTTTAATATATACTTGCTTATCAATTTCTTCTAATATTCTATGAGCCTCTTTAACCATTGTATCACAATCTTTTGAAATCACTTGTATGTGTAAACTTCTTTCTGTTCCAATAATTTTTCTAATTTCTCTCATATGTTCAAAGAAATCTTTTGGATTTGTTGCTTTGACAATAGAAGGGTTACTTGTTACACCCACTATTGGCATATGTTCTACTGCATCTTTAATTTCCTCTAAATTCACTGTGTCAATAATAATTTCCATTCTCTTTTTTCTCCTTTTATTCTATTATTAAATTTTTTAAACCAGTTGAATAAACAATATCATAAAAATGTTGCATTTGTTTTTGATTAAACATTTTGTATTGTTTATCTACCCCATACTCCAAATCTACAAATTCATATTTAGCTGAAGCTAATGGATTATAATTTAACAACTCATACTTTACTTCAGGATAAATATGGACTAAAAACTTTGAAATATCTTTTATATTATCATCAGTAGCCGTCATTGAAGGAATCAATGGTGTTCTGATTATAACCTTTTCTTTGTACTGACTCTCTAAAATATATTTTATATTTTCTTTTATCATTTGAGAAGATATATTTGTTAATTCTTCATGTTTTATTTCATCAAAAACTTTTAAATCTATATATATTAAATCTAAATAGGGTAAAATCTTTTGAATAAATTCTAAAGGAGCAAACATAGTTGTTTCAATAGCTGTATGAATACCTTCAACTTGACAACGTTTCAATATTTCAATAAGAAAGTCTCCTTGTATAAGTGGCTCTCCACCTGAAAAAGTAACTCCTCCATTTTCTCTAAAAAAGACTCGATCCTCTTTTATCTTTTCCATAAGTTCATCAATATCATACTCCTGACTATCATAACGAATAGCACCACTTGGACAATATTGAATAAGATTATCAAATCCTCCTTCATATTGATTATTAAAATATGGACGATTATTTTTATATTCCATTTGATTTTCATTTGAAAATTTTTCACAGTTCTGACAATGAATACAATGACTCTTTAAATAAATCAGATTTTTATGAACTGATAAGCCTTCTGGATTTTGGCACCATCGACATCTTAATGGACAACCTTTAAAAAATATTGTTGTTCGCAAGCCCGTTCCATCATGAATTGCAAATCTTTTTATATCAAATATTAAAGCTTTAGATTTCTTCATAGGTTGTTCTCTCAATAATTTCATCTTGAAGTTTACCAGCTAATTCTACAAAGTAAGCTGTATAACCTGCAACTCTTATTGTTAATGATTTATGATTTTCTGGATGTTTTTTGGCATCAATCAAATCTTCTTTTCTAACAACATTGAATTGTATATGAGGAATTTTTAAATCAACAAAAGCTCTTAAAAAATTTTCAAACTTCATCATACCTGTTTCACTCTCAAAAAATTCTGGCAAAAATTTCATATTTAACAAACCACCATTCGTAGTATATGAATTTTGTAAGCGTGAAACTGATTTTAATACAGCTGTTGGGCCTGTCATATCTCTCCCATAAACTGGTGACATCCCACCATCTGCTAATGGTGTTAAAGCATTTCGTCCATCAGCTGAAGCACCAACATTTTCACCCATTGGAACATGCGCAGATACTGTATACATACCTGTATGATATAATCCACCACGATAATTGGTATAATTTTTCATTCTCTTTCTAAAATATCCTGCCCATTTTGTACCTAAATCATCTACCCATTTTACATCATTACCATATTTAGGAACTTTATTTAATAACATAGTTTGAATAATTTCATAACCTTTAAAATCTGCTTGTAATGCTTTTAATAATTCTTTTTTTGTTATTATCTTTTCTTTATATACAAGTTGTTGAATAGCTGCTAAAGAGTCTGCTAAATTAGCAATCTGAATCATTTGTATACCAGAGAGATTATATTTTGCTCCTCCTCTTGTTACATCTAACCCTTTATCTAAACAATCATCAATCACTGTTGATAAAAAAGCAGTTGGTAAACATTCCTGATGAGCTTTTTCTACAAAAACTTCGACTTTCATCATTTTTTCAATAAAATAATCTATTTGTTTTTGAAATGCGTTCTCCAAATCTTCAAAACTCTCATATGTTTCTAAATTACCTAAATCCAATCCAATTTGTTCATTAGTTAACAAACACTTTCCGTTATTTAAAGTTAATTCTAACACTTTGTTAAAGTTAAACATAGCTGCATCTGACCAACCTAAATTGTTTCCATGTGTTGTTAACTCAACACATCCTACAATAGCATAATTTCTTGCATCTTTTTCTTCAATATCTAAATCATCTATCATTGTTTGAATGATTGCTTCATCATTAAAGAATTGTGGCATACCACTTCCTTTTGCAACAACTTTAATAGCTTCTTGCATAAGTTCATGGGAAGAATTCTTATTTAATCGTACAGATAAATTTGGTTGTGGTAATCCTAAATCATATTGTGCTTTTAAACAAAGAAGTGATAAATCATTATAAACATCTTCGCCACTTTCATCAACACCACCAATAGCTATATTAAAACCAATAGGAAAACCAGCAAAATATTTAGCACTATTTTGGTTTCGTAAATAAACAATTTGATTAAATTTTAACCATAAACATTCTAATATTTCTAATGCTTCTTGTTCAGTTAAATGACCTCTTTCAATATCTTTTTGATAAAATGGATATAAATATTGATCTAGTCTTCCTGGTGAGAATGAAGAAGCATTAGATTCCATATGCAATACAACAAATAAAAACCATAATGATTGAACAGCTTCATAAAAAGATATAGGTGGTCTCTGTGATAAATTTAAACAATTGTTAGCCACTGTTATTAGACTTTGCTTATTTTCATCTTCAACATTATCAACCATATCCATAATATAATTATAATATCTCATCATAAAGTTTTTTACGCCTTCTAAAACAAGAATAACACATTCATAAAATTCCCTTTGACTGTCCTCACAATCTTTTAACTTCTCTTTTGCTTTTTGGATTAGTCCTGTTGGTCCTAATTCTAACCATAATGCAGAATCAGGACAAATGTGTCCTTGGGCATGATCCTTTTGATTAATTTTAACAACTTTAGATATTTCATTAATTTCTTTTCCATGATTATTCTTAATAATATCTTCCATAGACTTTCCTTGCCAATATGGAAAAATATTTGTTCTAAATTCATAAATATCTTCATCTCTTACTAAAAATTGATCTTGTGGTCTTGTAGGTAAAGTTTCAAATTCCTTATTGACCCATGAACATCCACTTTCTGGAAAAACAACACCATAACGAACACCTTTTGTACGATTTCCTACAATAAGTTCTTCTTTTTCAACACCAATTTCTAATTCTTCTAATGCAGCTTTTAACGATAAAGCACGTTTCTTATCAATTGATAAAGTTTCATTTTCTTGATAAATTCTAGTAATAATTCTTGCTTGTTCAATAGAAGCATACCTAGGACTATTCAACATTTTTTCTTTTAAAACATGAATTCTATGTGTTTGTTGTAAATTATTCATTTTCTATCTCCGTTTTATTGTTTTTTATTATTTACACTCTCTATTATACATATATATTTATTGTTTTCAATAGTTTTTCTATAAAAAACAATAATTTTCAATCATAACCACGCCTAAAAGACGTGGTATGCTCTCGCCCTATAAGGGCATTCTG